>JAHDBB010000346.1:3709-6899 GCA_020630635.1 Chitinophagales bacterium | reverse complement strand
AAAGAATTGTAGATGTTCTATAACAAAAAGGGGGTGAAAAACAAATATACTTGATTCTTACGAATTGGTGTAGCAATAGTTAAGAAAAGTCGAAAACAAAAAACGTCTTTACTACTATTCACAAAACCCCAAATCTCCTTTTAAACGTTGATAATCAAGCATTTGATTAGAACAAAAATATATTTCCAAAGAACATTTCAGATTCATATAGTAGCAATTAAAGGTCTTCATAATGTATAAAAAACCATCACCTACTCTCTGTAGGCAATGGCAAAAAACTATATGAAATCTCAAACTTTTTTAATTTAATTTGGTAATCGTCACAGGCAAACATAAAATAGGTGGACAACAAGAAACTTGTTCTATCACAATAGGACAACACAGTTCACCGATACAATCACCTGTTGGACCAACACCGTCTGTTGTGTAGGTATAAGTACCTGCTTCTGTCGCCTTATAAGTTGCACTTGTTGCACCAGCAATGGCCACACCATCTTTGTACCATTGATAAGAAGGCAAACCTGCATCCGCTACTAAATCCACATCAATGGTTTCATTATCACAAATTTGGATAGGCACGGAAACACAAGCATTGTCTTCATTGTTGTCCAAGTTCGTTTCTGTTTCATTGATGCTGACGACTGCTTCATTAAGTAAAACCCCTTCTGCATTTACAGTAGCCGTTATTTGAATATTTTCGGTTTGTCCTACCGCTAAATTGCCGATGGTCCAATCGGTTCCATCATAGGTTCCTGTACTTGGGAGGTCGCTTACATAGGTTAATCCTGTGGGTAAAACATCATTGACAATTGCGTTTGTTACTGCATCGCCCAAATTCTCTACGGTAATCGTAAAGACGACATTGCTGCCAACGGTGGCTTGGGCTTGATCTACCATTTTGGTGAGCGCAATATCGTAAGTTGTACAAGCTTGTAAAGTTGCTGTCACTTCATTCGAGTTTGTACTAAAACAAGTAGCATCTCCATCATCCACACAACGGGCAATTACACTTACGCCATCACTCCAAGTAGGCATAGTTGTTGACCAAGTTGCGCCTCCATCTGTACTCCATTCTAAAGTACTTCCAGTTTCGCAAGGTGTATCTATATTGAAACTCCCATTAGCAACAGGATTACAGGTATTGTCTGTTACGCTTATTGCTGGAGCAGTTGGATTGATACAGCATTCCTCTTCCGTAATGGTTACACAATTACTATAGGTTTCACAGTTTCCAGATGCACACCCTGTTGAAGCTTCAGTCATTACCACTCTATAGAAATTATTAGCAGAAGTTAGGGTTGGTGTAAAACTGGAAGTGGTAGCACCTGCTACATTAGTCCAAGGACCATCACAACTATCAGTACTTACTTGCCATTGGAAAGTTGCATCTGGTACTGATGAAGTTACGGTTAGTGGGTCTGGTTCTGCTCCAGTACATATTGTTTGCTCACCTTGAATAATAGGGTCTGTCGTCAAGATAGCTGTAATTTTTACTGTTAAATCATAAGAACCACATTGGGAATTAGTACCTCCTATTACAAATTCTCCACAGGCATTGTTATCCGTAATGGTAATAAAGTTGGAACAAGCGTCAAAGGTCATACCTGTCAATGGTCCAGCCAGTGCAATACTTGCACCACACATAATACCATCTCCACAATAAGCTTCATTTAAAGAAATTTGTTCACCTATAGAACTAATACAGACTACTTTATCAATGTTACCTGTTGAAGGAACAGGACAACATTCTGTATTGATAGCCATACCTTTAGCTAGTCCTCCAGGTACAGGACCCACAGCAGAACCAGTAATACCTGTATTGGTTAAATTCTTATTGAATCGGTAAATACAATCATCATCTGGTGATTCGGTAGAAACAAATATGCAATCACAGGTTTCACTATATCCAATTCCTGTTGCATAATTCCACCCTGCACCATCTCCAGCACAGTCATCAGTAGAAATGGCTAGTATTGTACCATCAGGAGCATATTTATAAATAGCACTACAGATAGTTTGATTGGGTTGATATGTGGAGGACCTAATTCTCAAAACCATATAAATATTACCATCATTGTCGGTTGTGATTCCTCTAAGTTCTCCACGGGGAACTATGCCTATATCTCCAACACTTGGATCAATATTGGTGGTATCAAGATCAAACATCACAGGGTAGGTAGTACCTGCTGCAAAATCCGCAAGTGTTGGAGTATAAATTGCGATTCCTCTCTCTGTATCAACAGCAGAGTTTACGGTACTATAAAAACTCCCATTCTCATCAACAAAAAAGCCCCAACTGTTATGATTACCCACTATATTTACAGCACCTAGAGATTGTCCTGTACACAAATCATAGGCAGTAATTAATCCTGAATTTCCATTGTAATACGAAGTCATATATAGATTATTGCCAATAGTGGCCAAATTAGTTCCTCCATCTACTATCTCAAATTGAGCAGCAGGCGTAATTTCTCCTTCACAATTTAATTGACGTAAATCACCGCCTATCGTTTCTCCAATATATATAAATCCATTCAAATCCATCCCTAAGCCGTGAGGAGATGGCAATTGCTCTCCAACAGGCCAGTCAGTACTGGAATACCAAGGAAAACCATTGGCACCAGATACTTCAGTCAAAGAACCATCTGCATTAATGGCATACTTGTGTACAGCACCGCCATTTGAGACTTCATTTAAGTAAACATATTCTGTACAACTACAAGATTGAGCATTTAGATACTGTCCTCCTAATAAGCATAGGAGTAAAAGTATTTTGAAGTTATGTTTCATTGGTTTTATTTTATTATCTGAGTCACAAAATATTTTTGATCGCATTCAAAAACACCACACATATATACTTTAAATTTAATTAATTTTTTAAACTTAAATTTTATTTCTATAATAGTTTTTACCCACTAAATCCGTCCTCAACTAACTAAAAATACAGTTTATCTTAACTATATATGGCATTATTTATGATAATAATGTACGCCGCTTTAGTTAAATGGTTTCTATAACAAGAACTAATTTCTAGCATAATTACGACTCCTAAAAACTTTACATAATTCATAAAAAACTAATAATCAAAACATTAACAGCACCAATCATATTTTCCTAAAAAATTTGCAAATACGTATTAATATTAATACATTTATCAAATCAATTATACTATAAGAAAAAAAAGGATGAG
>JAHDBB010000346.1:0-3609 GCA_020630635.1 Chitinophagales bacterium | reverse complement strand
ATTAAAAAAAACTTATTGGCAGAGGCAGAAAAGATTTTGTTGAAGATGAAAGACGAAGCTCAAAAAAAGGAGAAGTTTGATTTATTGATCAACATCAATAATGAATTGATCAATATCAACTATATGCGAGGACAGCGAAATTTAAATCTCATCAAACAGCGTAGTATTCTATCTAAAGAAAAAGGATTTTATATAGCTCAACAACAACAATGTATCGCAATTGCGAATGTTGGTTTCAAACTAGCACAATTAAATTTTGCCAAAGATAGATTAGCGGAAGCGTTCCAAGAAAACCTACAAAATATATTGGATCAAGAATTACTGGTTATGAACCCTGATACTTTCCAAAGCATAACCCCTCAATATTTATACTACAATATCTTATCTATTTTTTATAAGGGTTTATCAAAAGATACTCAATACTTGGAGACCTTAGAAAAGGTAAAAGCTCTCTTAAACTTACCTCCTCTACAGTATAGATTCATTCCTAAATGTGTGGTACTAGCCAGTCTTTTACAAGCTTATACGAGCAATAAACGCTACGATGATTTCCATCAGACTTTAAAAGAATTTGATGATTTTTTAAAAAAACATCCGCAAATTCAATCTCAATATTTATATTGGAGATACCTTCGAGAATTGGAGTTTTACTACTTTAATCCCAAAGAATCTATACCAATCAAGCATTTACAGGAAATCGAAAATATTTGTACACAAGCTAATCATACATTACTCAATCCAACCAATAAAAAAGGTTTGTTATTGGCCTTAACAAGACATTACTTTATTAGACAAGACTATCACCAAGCCCAACATTTTTTATTAAAAATAACCCTTCAACACAAAACACTTGTAGATGAGTTTTATTTTATAGACATACATCTAATGAGTATCATCTGCTATTATGAAATGAATATTCCTAAAATAGCCCAAAGTCATGCATTGGCTTTACAAAGAAAACTCAAAAAACAAGATAACATCATCCCTCAATTAATGAAACTCCTCAAAATACTCATACAGTTTATTAGATTAGACAAAGAGAGTTCAAAACACTCCTCTTATTTAAAAAAAATATTAGACATTATCCAAGATGCTCCCAAAGAACACCACTCTTTATTGAAAGAAGATTTATACTTTATACAACTATGGATTGAAGATAAATTAGCAATTTAATTTTTTTTGGAGCAAAAGGTTCCTCTTTCATCGTTACACTAAGTCCCGCTATCCGCTCCTATAAATGCAGCCCCGTTTTAGGTAGCCAACACATTGCATTTATACCACTACTATCGGGGCTAGTTGGAAAGGGACACAACGTTTTACAAACGATGACAAAAACAAGCAGCAATTTGATAACTTTCACCCGAACCTAAACCACCTCCCTTAGTAAGGAGCATCCAAGAGGATCGTCAAATTTTACGAACCACAAACGTTGAGACCTTACCCCAAATAGCCCTGATAGCAGTGGTATTGCTGCCTGAAGCCAAGCCCAGATACAAGGCACTTTCAAAGTGCCTTGTATCTCACAAGCCGCAGCAATAAGAACGAATAGCAGGACTCTCCACTACGACGAAGCACCCAAAAGTTCGCTCCTAAAAAACAACAACTTAAGTACCTAAGTATTACCAATAGAGTACTACCCTAAACGCAACCATCTAAAGTTGCCAAAAGATGACATTTTTCAGTACAAAACGTACAGTAAACGTATTACCTTTACAGGGAGGTAGGCAAACTTAAACGGGCAGCTTTCGATTAACCAACCAATCAAAAGAACGATTTTAGTTTCTCAAAAAAGATTATCCTTCCAACTAAAAAAAAACCTTTCTACTTTCCATACTCATCTGCCTCAAAAATTTACAAAAAAGTAAATATATTTCAAATTAACATTTCAAAAAAAGACTAAAAACGCCTAAGTCACTCATTATCAAAGTGCAAACAACTATACATTATATAATTCTTAAATATTGCAAATTGCTATTAGAAAGGTGAATACATCACAATACACTGTTTTATCTTTATACAATATAGTTTATTTTTACCCACCATCATTAACAACAAATACATATATGAAACTATTCAAACTCATAAAAACTATGAGTAGTACGGAAAAACGCTTTTTTACTTTATACAACAATATCGTCAAAAAAGATACAAAAAAAACAACTTTACTATTTAATGAAATAAACAAACAAACAATTTTAAATGAAGATCCATTGAAAGAATTGGTTGGAGTTTCTAGCTATGCTAACTACAAACAACTTCTTTTTGAAGAGATACTTATCTGTCTTTTTATGTATGCCAAAAAAAGTTCCTTAGAGAAAGAAATGCTTCATGAGTTATCCAAAGTTCAAGTGTTGCTTGATAAGCAAATGTATCAAGAAGCTTATAAAAAAAATAAGCGACTCATTAAACGAATGACCAAAGAAAATGCAATGGAAGATATTTTGTTACCGTGCTATATCTCTTTTCAAAAAACACTTCATTTTGTTACAGATGATTCTTATGAGAAACTAGAAGAATCTATTACTGTCAATGAGGCATTGAATACTATTATTGCTGTTTACAATCAAAAAACAATCTATAAAAATATTCTTCTAAAATTGCGGCTTGTGATCAAAAATAGAGCGCAACTCACTTCTGAAAAGGAGTTTTTATCAATGATTGAAAACGTTCAAGATTCAGAGCCTATTTTGCAGCAAAACATTCAAAATATTTCATCGCATTTACTCCCCATACATATTTATACACAAGTACTTCCCTATATTGTGACAAGTCAATATGATAAATGCTATTCGTTACTAAGTATGGGATTAAAAGAGTTGAACAAACATGATATATCCTTTGAAAAGCTCTTCGTTATAAAGACCGTTTCTTTGATGTTACAAACTTTGATTTCTCTTAATAAATTAGAGGAATTTCAAACATTATATACTTTCATTCAGACTCAAAACATCAATGTAAATGCTGAAAATGCCTTATCTTTATTCTTTATCAAAATTAGATATATTGAAGTCATTGTCAAAACCGACTGGACCGATTGGACGTATCAAGAAGTAAAAAATATTGAGCAATACATTGAGACGTACCAAGCTCATTTATCTTATAATTACTCCTATGCTCAATATCGCTTGATGGAATTTTACTTTCAAAATGCAGAGTATCAAAAAGCCATTGACACTATTGACTTAAATCTATTTGAGCAACATAAAAACTCTTTACATGATTACCTCACGGGACTTTACTGGTGTTTATGTTTTTGTTATTTAGAAGTCAATAATTTACACATGAACTCCAAGTATATCAACCATTTACAATACTTTATTAAATCATCCAATACCTGCCATCCTTACCAAAAAGCCGTTATGAGTTTAGTCACTCGTATTAGCAGAAATTGGGATAATAATCCGACTCACCTCTTTATGGACTTATGGCAACTGACTCAAGCAAAGGAAGCTCCATATTATTTAGGTTCTAAAATTTTAGAAAGATATGCTCAAAATAAACTCAATAAACAATGATGCTTTTTATTTCATTTTTTTTAGGAGCGAAAGGAAAGATGCTTCGTCGTCACAGAAAGTCCCGCTATCCGTTCCTATAAATGCAGCCCCATTT
>JAHDBB010000345.1 GCA_020630635.1 Chitinophagales bacterium | reverse complement strand
TTGCAAAAAGATGTTTTTGTTTTTTTTCATCACATTAAAAATAATTTAAATTATACTTTTCATCTTATGTTTAATCCTAAAAATGATGTAACTGGGTTAAATTCTGGGCGACCCGTCTAAACTTGCCAAGTTATTCTCATTGTAAAAAAGAAAGATTCAATCGTTTCAATCGGATTGCTATGCAAATAGTGAGCCAGCAATCCGATTGATTTATATGAATAGACTCCTTTCTCTTTATCAATCGGATTGCCTCTTCTTTTCGGGGTTAGCAATCCGATTGAAGCGATCTATTTTTTTCTTTGATTAAAACTTTAAAGGATAGTCGGTCAAATTCTAAAGCGGTACTGGTACTATGGGTTGAAACTGCAACGAACTAGCCCCGATAGTAGTGGTATCACCGCATTGGCTTGGTACCACAAGTCGAAAAGACTTGCGGTAGAGCTTGGCTGCGGTGATAAGAACGGATAGCGGGACTTGCCATTACGACGAAGCTCCCAACTTTCGCTCCTAAAAGATTTGAAAAGAAAAAGAAGGTGAGAAAATGTATCAATCGGATTGCTGGTTCAGGGTTTGTTTAGCCATCTGATTGAAAGAAATATAGGTGTAGGTATTAGAATTAAATATTTTGAATTCTTTGTCAATGGATATGGTTCATTCGTGAGAACAGATGCTATCTGTTCCTACAACATCTGTATATTCATTTTAAAAGCATATGCCAAATTAGCGGATGAGGGTGAGGTTGCCATTGTCGGTTTGAGTACCCATATTGTCTCCTTCAAAACTGTATTCGATGTAGTAGATGTAAACGCCCAACTCTTGTTCCTCGCCTTTGAAAGTACCATCCCAACCTGAACCAATCGTACTCGTTGAAAATACTTCTTCTCCCCAACGGTTGTAAATGATGAGGTTCATTGTTGCTAAGTTGGTATTTAGCGGTTTGAATATATCGTTTACATCGTCTTGATTGGGCGAAAAGGCGTTGGGTAATAGCAGTTGTGCGCCTTCTACATTGATGATGATGGTATCCGATGCTTTGCAGGCATTTTCATCTATGACTTCTACAATGTAGGTTGTTGTACCACCTGGCGAAGCATTGGGATCGATACAGGTATTGCAGTCTAAACCTGTCGCTGGAATCCAAGTAACTTGGTCAATCGTCGCACCATCATAGGTTGGATCTATCATGGCTACTTCACCTGATTGGATGAACTGATCAACTCCTGCATTTAGAGTTGGATTGCTGGCGGCTAAAGCAAAAGGTCGTAAGGTATAATCGTCCCAAGCGAATACTTCGATGGCATCAAATCCTAAGTCAAAATACTCGGATGGTGCGCTGGTATTTTCCCAACGAGGTTGGTTTTGCCAATGCCCAATTCTGTTCCAGGCACCGTCATCTGAAGCATCAAAAAACATGGCAATATCGGCTGCGTTTGTACCATTGCGTCTGTAAAGATTGTGGTAAAAGTTGGGATTAATCGCACATAATTCTTCTGTGTCTAATTCGTCTCGGTTGTAGCTGTCATCATTGGGATCATTGTTTGCCAAGCGGACACCAAAAGTATGATCGTCACTTGAAACGGCTGTCAAAACAATGGGTCGATAGCGAAAGATTCCTAAACTTGAACCTGTGGGATAAATGTAACGGTCTGTGCTGTTGGTATGACGATATAATGCTCCATCTCCTAAACTGCTGACAAATCCTGTGTTTCGTAAAATGGCATCGGTATTGGTATTGGTGACAGTCATATCATATAGGTTGGTTGCCAATTCTACATCGTTAAGATCAAGCTCGTTGGTTACAAACGCATTAACTGTCTGTGTCTTTATGCCTGAACCGTTTAGGTTAAGATTATAGAAGGTGGTAACGGCTGTTCCACTTATTAATTGGTTGCCTCCGTTGAGTAAGACGGTGCTTTGATCGGCAGTGAATATATTGTTGTTGAACCAATCTCCTTTGACTTCGTATAAGCCTGTGTTGGCGGCAAATCCTGTCATTGTTTCGTCATTGGTAACGTCACCATCTATGAAGTTGAATCCTGCATTGTCGATATTTCCTGCTTGGTTGTGTAGGTCGCCATTGATGTATAAAATGCCTCCTTCGTTTATACTTACTTGTTGTCCGTTGTTGAAGAACATGGTTTGTGCATTTGCTTGTATTATGAAGCAAAAAGTCAGTAGGTATTTTAGAGATTTGATTGTTTGCATGGTTTTATTTTGGGAGAAAAATCATGATTTTTCTGTACAAGGTAGTTGCGAGAGCTATTGTGTGAGAAAAATCGTGATTTTTCTTTACAAAGTGATTGCGAGAGCCATTTTGATTTTTCTCTACAGGGTTGATCCCTATTTTTGATCTTTGGTGGCGGTTTCTGTTTGGGTGTCATTGAGTCTTAGAAGGGCTTCTATTTTTTCGAGGCGTTCTTCTAAGAGGGCTGCTTTGTCGGCTGCACTTTTGAGTTTTTCTATCTCGACTTGTTGTGCTTCGATGGTGGCTTGTTGTGCGTCTATGATGGTTTGTTGTTCTCTTGTGCGCTTTTCTAATGCGTGAATAGCGGTGAAGTTGATTCCCATCATGTCGGCTGTTGCAATGAGTGTGTCACAGCCTATTGTGCCGATGCCGTCGTTTCCAAATGCTTTGAAGAAGTCTTGAGCCATTGGTCCGTAGTGTCTGAAGGTGCGTTTGTCTTGTCCTTTGTAGTTCCAAGTTCCTAACTGTTTGAAGTTGGCTATTTTGCTTAGGAGTTCTTCTTCGTTTAGTTTTAGGAAGTTTTCTTTTTTGTTGACATCGGAAACACTTGCCCAAGAATTACTTCCTGCTGTTAATACAACACCTGAAGTACCCAAAACATCCGAATAGAATGTTACACCTCCTGAAGCTCTAGCAATAAATTGATTATCAGCATCAGGGGATATTGTTATTACTGGTGAGCCACCAGCACTTGAATTATTATCTCCAAAAAGGAAACATCCACTAAAATTAGTTGCCACTTGTATATTTTTACCAAAGGCAATATTATTATCACCAAACAGACTTATTTCATCTCCCATTGCTACATTATTGACTCCTGTAATAGAAAATGCACCTGGAATTATTGAATATCCAAAAGCAAAAGTATTTACTCCTGATTGACTTATATTTACTCCTGAACCTAGACCTATTGAATTAATAGAACTCACTTGATTTCCTGTACCAACCAGCAAAGAATTTTGAGCAGTTGCATTTATAACATTACTTGCTCCAATCGTTACTGAATTTACTCCACTAACTTGACTTAAAGCACCAATCGCCAAAGAATTTTGAGCACCAGGAGTTATTTGAACATTATCTCCAATGGCAACAGAGTTAGCTCCTTCTACACTAACATTGTTAGCTCCTATTTCTAAATTGCCAATTATTTTAACTGGTCCTGCATCTGCTTCTATAATTCTTCCTGCGCCTGGTCCACCTTCATCATAGGCTTGGTCTAAAGTATTGTGTTCTTCTTCTCCACCTGTTCCTTGACAGTCCAGAACGTCAAAGTTGCTATCCATGTTAATATCTTCGGCAGGATCATTTACTCCATCTTGATCTAAATCCCAACAGTTGATACCGTTGGTTCCATCCATACCTGGATCTCCCATTGGACCTTGTATACCTTCATCTCCTCGACAGTCGTTTATATCAACTGTTCCATCACTATTGGTGTCTTCTGTTCCAACATCCCCTACTCCGTTGCCGTTGAGATCCCAGCAATTGATACCATCCATTCCATCTGCTCCGTCCATTCCAGCAGCACCATCCATACCATTCATTCCGTCAGTTCCATCCATACCATTTTCTCCTCTACAGTCTTCTATATTAACCATTCCATCTCCATTGGTGTCTTCTGTTCCAACATCTCCTGTTCCGTTGCCATTTAAATCCCAACAGTTGATACCTGGTGCGCCATTCATTCCATCTGCACCGTCCATACCTGGTGCGCCATCCATTCCGTCTGCACCGTCCATACCTGGTGCGCCATCCATTCCGTTTGTACCATTCACTCCGTCAGCACCGTCCACACCATCAGCTCCTTGACAATCTAAAGCGTTAAATGCGCCATTGCCATCTATATCTTCTCCTGCATCATTCATCCCATTGCCATTCGTATCCCAACAATTGACACCATCTTGTCCTGCTGTGCCTTCACCTTGACAATCTAAGGCATTGAATGTACCATTACCGTCTGTATCTTCTCCTGCATCATTCATCCCATTCCCATTTACGTCCCAACAGTTGATACCATTTGCTCCATCTGTCCCATCTGCACCTGCCATACCTGGTGCGCCATCCATTCCATTTGTACCTGCCATACCTGGCGCACCATCCATTCCATCTGCTCCTGCTGCCCCTTGACAGTCTAAAGCATTGAATGTGCCGTTGCCATCCGTATCTTCTCCTGCATCATTCATCCCATTGCCATTCGTATCCCAACAATTGATTCCGTCATTTCCTTCAGAACCTGCTCCTTGACAATCTAAGGCATTGAATGTGCCGTTGCCATCTGTATCTTCTCCTGTATCATTCATTCCATTTCCATTTACGTCCCAGCAGTTGATTCCATTGGTTCCATCTGCTCCGTCAGCACCAGCCATTCCTGGCGCACCGTCCATTCCATTTGTACCTGCCGTACCTGGCGCACCATCCATGCCATCCGTTCCTGCTGCCCCTTGACAGTCTAAGGCATTAAACATGCCATTGCCATCTATATCTTCTCCTGCATCATTCATCCCATTCCCATTTACGTCCCAGCAGTTGATACCATCATTGCCTGTTCCTGTGCCTTGACAATCTAAGGCATTGAATGTGCCATTGCCATCGGTATCTTCTCCCGCATCATTCATTCCATTATTATTTAAATCCCAACAGTTGATTCCATTGGTTCCATCTACTCCGTTTGTACCTGCCATACCTGGTGTACCATCCATTCCATTCGTACCATCTATACCATCAGTTCCTGCTGCTCCTTGACAATCTAAAGCATTGAATATACCATTACCATCTGTATCTTCTCCTGCATCATTCATCCCATTCCCATTTACGTCCCAGCAGTTGATACCATCATTGCCTGTTCCTGTGCCTTGACAATCTAAGGCATTGAATGTGCCATTGCCATCGGTATCTTCTCCCGCATCATTCATTCCATTATTATTTAAATCCCAACAGTTGATTCCATTGGTTCCATCTGCACCAGCCATTCCTGGTGCGCCATCTACGCCATTAGTTCCATCCACTCCTGCTGCCCCTTGACAGTCTAAAGCATTGAATGCCCCATTGCCATCTGTATCTTCTCCTGCATCATTCATTCCATTGCCATTGGTGTCCCAACAATTGATACCGTCATTACCTGTTCCTGTACCTTGACAGTCTAAAGCATTGAATGTGCCGTTGCCATCTGTATCTTCTCCTGCATCATTCATTCCATTGCCATTGGTGTCCCAACAATTAATGCCATCGTTGCCTTCAGAACCTGTGCCTTGACAATCTTGAACGTTAAATATACCATCCATGTTGGTATCTTCACTAGGATCATCCAAACCATCTTGGTTTAAGTCCCAACAATTAATCCCAGATTCTCCAGAAGGACCTTCTGCTCCCGTTGCTCCTTGTCCTCCTGGCATTCCATTAGCCCCATTACATATTTGTTGGGCTAAATCTATTTCATCTGTTTCCAAATTACCATTATTATTGTCATCTACTCCTATGTTAATTTGAGTTCCTCCTTCTGGACATAATGGGTCTCCTGCTGGTAATGGAACTGCTATTACGAGTGTTGGACTGCTTCCTGTACCTTGACAATCTAAGGCATTAAAGTTGCCATCACCATTGATATCTTCATTGGCATCTTGTACACCATCTCCATTTAAATCCCAACAGTTCAAACCAACTACTCCATCTATTCCTTGACAATCTAAGGCATCAAAATTGCCATCACCATTTGTATCTTCGTTGGCATCTTGTCCACCATTGCTGTTTAAGTCCCAACAGTTTAAACCTGCTCCACTTTGACAATCGGCTGTATTGAAAAATCCATCGCTATTTGTATCTTCCTCTGGTTCGTTTTCACCATTATTATTTAGATCCCAACAGTTTAAGCCTTGACAATCCGCTGCATTAAATAAGCCATCTCCGTTGATGTCTTCCGCTGGATCTTGTCCACCATTTTCATTTAAATCCCAACAATTTAAACCTGCTCCACTTTGGCAATCAGCGGTATTAAATACTCCATCATTATTGGTATCTTCATCCGGATCATTTATTCCATCATTATTTAAATCCCAACAATTTAAACCAACTAGTCCATCAATTCCTTGACAATCAGCAGCAGTGAAATTACCATCGCCATTGGTGTCTTCATTCGCATCTTGTACACCATCTCCATTTAAGTCCCAACAATTTAAGCCAACCACTCCATCTATTCCTTGACAATCAGCAGCGGTGAAATTACCGTCGCCATTGGTATCCTCTCCTGCATCGTTCACTCCATCTCCATTGGTGTCCCAGCAATTTATGCCATCATTACCTGTTCCTGTACCTTGACAGTCAGCAGCAGTAAAATTGCCATCGCCATTGGTGTCTTCATTCGCATCTTGTATACCATCTCCATTTAAGTCCCAGCAATTTAGACCATCATTACCCGTCCCTGTTCCTTGACAGTCGGCTGCGGTGAAATCGCCATCGCCATCTGTATCTTCTCCCGGATCATTGACACCATCTCCATTCGTATCCCAACAATTGATGCCGTTTGTGCCTGTTCCTGTGCCTTGACAGTCAGCGGCTGTAAAGTTGCCATCTCCATTGGTGTCTTCATTCGCATCTTGTATACCATCTCCATTCGTGTCCCAACAATTTAAACCTACTACTCCATCTAATCCTTGACAATCCGCTGCCGT
>JAHDBB010000344.1 GCA_020630635.1 Chitinophagales bacterium | reverse complement strand
TATTGAGTGATGTTTTTTTAGGAGAGAACGGTTATTACTCTTTCATCGCAACGGGGCTTCCTGCTATTCGTTCTTATGCGTGTGGCTAAGTTTTGCGAAGCCAACGCTTCTACACGCATACCACTGCTATCAGGTCTAGATGGTGGAGGATGCAACCCATAGTACCATTTTTTTGAACAGAATTTTTTAAGAATTAGAAGAATATACAGAATTTTGATCGCCTAATTATGAAAAGATAAATGATAGAAACGGTGGCAAGAATGAACTGCAATTTGACAACTTTCATGTAAAAACCAACGAGAAGTTGTCAGATTTTCTGAAATGCAAAGGTAAGAACCCAACCCAAATAGCCCCGATAGAAGTGGTATCCCCTCGTAGAGCAAATTCACGAATTTGCTCTACGAGGGAGATAAGAACAGATAGCGGGACTTTCCATCACGACGAAGCAAGGAACCCTTCGCTCCTAAAGAAAGAAACCCACCAACTGAACCGCATTAATAATTGATAATTAACCATTAATCATTATAAGCCCTTTCGCTCCAAAAAACAAAAAAAAGGACAGCCCTTCCCAAACGAAAGTACTGTCCTTTTACCATGACTCAAACTCTAAAAATTATTAACCTTAAAACTTTGTAATTCTTTCGACTAATTGACCGCCGACGTTAATGATATAAACGCCATTGATTAAATCACTAATATCTGCCTGAATCAAATTAGGATTTTCACCTTCCAAAGCAATCTCTTTGACCAATCGACCTTGTACATCATAGATGAGAATCGGTCCCGCTATATTCTCACCCGACATTTCGATATTGATAAAGTTGGTAGTAGGATTGGGGTAAACGCTCAATTCAAAAGTCTGCTGATTGAGAGAAGTGTTTTCTTCTGACTTACAAGACGGCATAGAGAAGGGGAAAAGAGGACTCCACGTAGAAGTGAGCGTAGAACCTGGACATCTTGCAAGTGCTTGATATTCATAGTTCACACCAGGCTGTAAGTCATTCACTACTATAAAGTGACTTGTGACATATCCAGTAGAAGTCCAAGCCGAAGAACCAACAGGTCTATATCGAAATCTGACTTGTTGCCCAGTATAGTGATGACAGTACAAACGAGCCCATCCACAATAAGTATCTACCGTAAGACTTTCTGTAGTAGGAGCGATTTCACGAGTTTTATATACTTTTACATCCGTAGAGTAGATGGTTTGTCCATTATCACAGACCCTTCCAATTTGTACTTCATAATCCGTACAATTTGATAAATATCTTAAATAAGCTCTAGAGTAAGCATTTCCCGTAGGCTTTGTATAATGATTGTAACCATTGATCCATTCCGTATCTCCCACAGCTCTATATCTAAACTTTTGAGTTTCTCCAGCATCGTGATACGCATAAACTTTAATGACGGTATAATTGCCATAGTATTGTCTTTGAACAGTATTGATAGAAGGAGCTTCACAACTGTTACTTGTACCATCTGTAATATTGATAGGGAAAACGCCAATATTATTGGTTTCATTGCTTTCTCCCACATTACCATCTTTGTCAGCATAAATCAAAAGGTATTTGTTGCCAGTTACATTACTAGGAAGCGAAAGCGTTTTAGAAATAGTTTGACTTTCGTTGGGATCTAAGATAGAAGTTAAACTATTGGCATTTCCTAAATCATCATCGCCATTATCTTTGATCATATCGTCTGACAAGAAGTATTTTACATAGCTGTATCCACTATTGTTTCCAGTTTCAGAAGTAGGAGCCGTTCCTTGATTGGTTACATCAAAAGAGACGGTATAATTACTACCTACTGTAGCCGTTGGATTGCCATTAACATCTTCTACCACTAAATCAGGTGCATCGTTACCTGTATTCGTTGAACAAGTTGATTCTGCTCCTACACCGACAGCATACCAAGCGTTGGTGACTTGGATGACTTCATTGGAACATGCGCCATATAAATCACTAGCTACGTCAATAGCAGCAATACGAGCATCCTCATGATCAGAAGTACTGGTTAATTTATTGATCAAAACATTGTAAGCAATTTCGGCAGCTTTAGCGATACCAATACCTTGCACATCATAAGCATCTCCATTGTCATTGACACCACTATCTCCATCTGTCAATAAATAAAACCAGTAGTTTTGAACTCCGCTATTGACATGTACGCCACAATAGTCATTATCCTCTATAGGAGAACACCCGTTCACATTATACCAAAAATTTCCTTCATAGGTATCAGGTTGGTTAAATTGGTTAGGGTTTGCCATATTTCTTAAAGTTCCATAGCTCGTTAAGTCTTCACCGACTAACCAGTTAGAGGCATTATCGCCTTCTAGCCATTGTTCAAAGTACACTCCAAATATATCGCTAAAAGACTCATTTAAAGCTCCAGGTTCTTTTTGATAAATTAAATTAGAACTAGAACCTGTCACTCCATGAGTTAATTCGTGTCCAACTATATCTGTAACATTCCAATCATCTGAATTACTAGGAAAATTACTTCCTCTTCCAAGATACATAGTTCCTGTTGATGAAACAAAGTAAGCACCATTACCACCATTACCAGAATATTCATTATATACGAGCAGCCTTCCTCCAGCATCATCATAGCTATTTCTATTAAATATGTCCTCAAAGAACTCAATAGCTTGATTGGCTAACCAGTGAGCTTGAAAGCCAGATCTATCTGAATCATTATCATTCCAACTATTATTGGTATCTTGATATTCTAAAACAGTATAACTCACGTCTGGGTCATCACTATTCCAATTCACAGTATGAACTTCGGGTGCATTACAAGTACTATTGTGTAAGATATAGTTACCTCCAGATAGTTGAGTCGTAGTTGTTTGATTACCATAAAAAGGCGTATTACAACTTCCTGTAGCACAACTGACAGCCAATGGAAGGGTATAGATAATGGTAGCAGTATGAGCATCTACATAAAAACGTTTGGAGTTTGTATGTTGAAAAATGTCCACTTTCCAACATAAATGATCTTGATCTCCTTGCTTTAAAATAACCAAATCTGCTTGATGAATATCTAAATGATCTTGATCTTCAAAGTTTTTTCGTGCCAGACGGCTAGCTTGTTGAGCATCTAAAAAAGGAATGGTGCTGATCTCAATATCCGTAAAAATATTTCCTCTCACTTTTTGAATACGACCTTCATTGACTTCTACTAAAATAGTGGAAAATTCAATAGGAATACCATTATAATATTGTTGTACTTTCAATCGTTGATTGCCGAGATTAGTGATTTTATCCTCTAGGACTCTAAATGTAAATTCATCTACATCCTCATTTTGCTTTTTGCCAATAATAATATCAGATAAAACGGTATTGAGTTCTGAAATTTGAGGTTCTTCTCCTTCGTCAAATTGGATATATTTGATAGATTCTTCTTGCTCATTGACTCTTACCTTAGCAGCCGTAGGATATACTTCTTTGGCAATTTCACCTTGAAGTATTTGTCCTTTCAAGGAACGTTGAGCCTGGATATTAGATACAGTCATTAACAAAAATAAGACTGTAAAAAGACTATAAAATTTATTCATTATTTAAGTTGTTTTATGGGTTTTATAATTGATATTTTTTTAGGAGCGAAAGTTGGAGTACTCCGTCGCAATGGGAAGTCCCGCTATCCGTTCCTATGAATGCAGCCAACGCTTCTACCGCAAGTCTTTTTGACTTGTGGCGCTAATTCATTGCATTCATACCACTACTATCGGGGCTAGATCGTTGTGGTCTCTCCCCATAGTAAATGAAGTGTTTTGAAAAATATTGATTGAGTAAATTTATGTGGGCAAGTAAACTAAAATGAAAGGGCAGGAATACAAGTAAATCCTGCCCTATATCATGATTCAAACTCTAAAACTTATTAAGGAATGGATAGGAAATAAATGTACATTTATTTTTGTTTCATTCCTACTCTTAAAACTTTGTAATTCTTTCGATAAGTTGACCGCCACCGACGTTAATGATATAAACGCCATTGATTAAATCACTAATATCTGCCTGAATCAAACCAGGGTTTTCACCTTCCAAAGTAATTTGTTTGACCAATCGACCTTGTACATCATAGATAAGAATCGGTCCCGTTATATTCTCACCAGACATTTCGATATTGACAAAATCGGTAGTAGGATTGGGATAAACCTTTAATTCAACAGGCTCTTTAGCTAAAAAAGAGTCATCACTTGACTTGCAAGAAGGAGTAGAAAAAGGAAAGGGAGTACTCCAAGTAGAACTTAGGGTAGAACCAGAACATCTTACCAATGCTTGGTATTCATAATTGACTCCAGGTTGTAAGTTATTCACTACCACAAAGTGACTATTGACATATCCAGTTGTAGTCCAAGCCGAATTATCAACTTGTCTATATCGTACTCTGATTTGTTGTCCTGTATAGTGTTGACAATACAAACGAGCCCAACCACAATACGTATCCACGCTTAGACTTTCTGTACCAGGAGCTTCTTCACGACTTTTATATACTTTTAAACCACTAGAATATAGAGTCTCTCCATTATCACAGATCTTTCCAATTTGTACTTCATAATCTGTACAACTAGATAAATTCGTTAAAAGCCCTCCACTTTGTAGACCACTAGAAGTAGTATATGGATTAGTAACATCTATCCATTCGGTATCTCCTACTTCTCTATACTGAAATACTCTACTTTCCCCGACAGCATGAGTAGCATAAACTTTAAGGATCGTATGATTACCATAGTATTTTCTCTTAATTTCATTAGCAGTAGGAGCTTCACAACTGCTACTGGTACCATCTGTAATATTGATAGCAATAATGCCAATGTTATTGGTTTCATCACTTTCTCCCACATTACCATCCTTATCAGCATAAATCAAAAGGTATTTGTTGCCAGTTACATTACTCGGAAGGGAAAGCGTTTTCGTAATCGTTTGACTCTCATTGGGATCTAACTTAGAAGTTAAACTATTGGCATTACCTAAGCCGTCATCACTGTTATCTTTGGTTGTATCATCTGATAAATAGTATTTTACATAGCTGTATCCACTATTATTGCCCGTTTCAGAAGTAGGAGCAGCACCTTGATTAGTCACATCAAAAGAGACCGTATAGTTACTACCTACGGTAGCTGTTGAATTGCCATTAATATCTTCTACTACTAGGTCTGGTTGTCCATTAGGAGCAACAGAAGTTTTGGTGATGGTAAACTCGTCTAATATCCTATATCCTTCATCGTCTTCTTCTTGTGCAATAAATTGAGCATTTAATGTATTGCCTTCAATAGATAAATGTAAAGAACCCTTTTCAAATATGCCTCTTCCATTATGATTGGGATTCATATCATCCTCATTTTCAGGGATAGGAATAGGAAATGGGCGCATCATTGGATGATTAAAGAATGGATCAGGGTAACTTGAAACAGAACCATTATCTGCTTTTCCTGAAGAACCTACAACAACATAAACAGTTCCTTTGTCTGTTTTAGTAAAGTTAGCATCAAATTCATCATAAGCAACATCATTGGGATTATAACCAGACAGACAATTGCCGCAGCCAGTATCTAATAACATATCAGAGTTATTTTCATCAAAACTATCGTAAGATATATCTCCAACAGTATAACTTTCATTGACATTATTATAATGACCATCGACTAAAAAGGAACGTTCATAAAAGTGATTGTGACCACTTAACACTAAGTCAACATCGTATTCATCCAAAAGAGGAGCTATGTTGTTGATCATTTCCTTTATATCATCTTCTACACTAGATAATAGGGTATTTCGACCAGGTTTTCCTCCTGAGTGTACTGGATGGTGAAAGTAAACAATCGTCCAGGCAGCATCTACATTTTGTTGTAAATCGGTTTCTAACCAATCAGCCATATCATTCATATCTTCAGAGAAAAGATCACTACCCAAAGATGTATGGTCAATTTCTGCATTTAAACAGACAAAGTGAACATCTCCATAATCAAAAGAATAATAACCGCTTTCTTCTGGAATAAATGGAAAAATATCTTGAAAGTCATTAATATTATTTTGGAGCGTATGACTTGCATTATTTAAAGTATAAACTTCATGATTTCCGATGGCAGGCCAACTTACTTTATCTTTCAATATAGTAGATAATGGATTAAAAAATTCTTCTTGATGAGCATATTCTCCGCCATCTGAATCGCAATCAATACAATAGTAATCGGCACTTCCTACATCAGTACAATAATTTGCGTTACTAGTATGATCGACTTTGTATTCACCATAAGCATTGTCACCAAGTAATAAAAGAAAGTCAAAATCATCTGATGGGCTATCCGAACTTGCTAAAAAGGCTTGATGAGCATCTCTGGTGTTCTTTAGACCACTTTCAGAACCACTGTCTCCTAATATCCATATATCTAAACCAGCATCAGGATTTTTGATAGTGCCAGAAATCTCGTTTCCCAGATTATCGGTCAAAATACATCCACCTGATTTTTTGATATGGTATTCGTATTCATTATTACTAGGAAAAGTAAATGTTTTTTTGTAATTGTAAACAGTAACAATATCCTCTTGGTCATAATAAACAGCTCTATCTATTTTTTCATTGCCATCCCAATCACCACTATCTTCCTCACATCTGCTAGGAATAATATACTTTTTTTGTGTTCCACTATTTACGGCGGCATAGCTAAAGTTATTGCTGCTTCCAGCTATTTTATACCCAATTAGTAGGTTGCTTTCTTGGTCATCTGTTTGCCAATAAATAGTTACAGAGTTGGTTGCCTGTCCATCACTTCCAGGCTGTAAATAAGGTCCTCGAATAATTTCGGGACATTGTGCTTGAATGTTGAAACTTGTCAACATAAGTAGTAAAAGTAGCACTGTTGTCAAACAATGATGTTTGTTCATAATTGTAAAAATTTTTGAATTAAAAAATGGGTTCAATTCAAAA
>JAHDBB010000343.1 GCA_020630635.1 Chitinophagales bacterium | reverse complement strand
CAACATTAAATTTTAAGCTTTTCAAATTATTGAAAAAGTTAAAGGCTTTGAATTAAGAATAGTTTTATGGGGCTACCATTAGGAATAGTTCAAAAATATCAATTTATTCCTTCACAATTCCTTACAGGTCGCTACGTTATGTAGTTCGCTATTCGCTCAGCCCTGCGGGCCTACACCTAACGGTGTAGCTACTCCACATCACTAGCCCAAAAAATATTGGATATATTTAAGCTAAAAGTTCCTGTTTTTAAGTAGCTTTGTAATACGGTCTTTAGAATTTAATTCAACATAACTTTATGTTCTAAAAAAATACTTTTAGCAACACAAAGTTATGTTGAGATAAACTTTAGAAACCGCTTCCTTTACTTTAAAATCAAGAAGCATGAAATTAAAATATACATTTCCATTTTTATTATTGATTTTATTTTTCACTTCCTCTTTTGCTCAATATCAATTAGGAGAAGATATTTATGGAAACAATATTGAAGATGAAGCAGGTCTCTCAGTATCCTATGCTTCAGATAATAAAAGATTAGCAATAGGGAATAGAGGTGAGCAGGTAAATATATATGAATGGGTCGGAGGTATTTGGCAAGAGGTTGGACTTCCTATATATGCAGAAGCGTCAAATGTTAATTCTATTTTTGCCGTTTCATTATCCTCGGATGGTAATCGAGTGGCTATCGGAGCACCAAATAATCAAGGCGATTCTCCTTTTGTAGGACATGTACGAATATATGAATGGACTGGAGGTGAGTGGCAACAATTAGGAACAGATATAGATGGTGAAGCGGCATATGATCAATCTGGTTGGTCTGTATCGTTATCATCAGATGGCAATCGAGTAGCAATAGGTGCTCCATTTAATGATGGAAATGGCAGTAAGGCTGGACACGTACGAATATATGAATGGATTGGAGGTGAATGGCAACAGTTAGGGACAGATATAGATGGTGAAGCAGCTTATAATGAATCAGGTTGGTCAGTATCACTATCCTCGGATGGTAGTAGAGTAGGAATTGGTGCTATTAAGAATAATAGTTTTGGTAATGATGCAGGTCAAGTTCGCATATATGAATTATTAGGAGGGGCTTGGCTACAATTAGGTGAAGATATTAATGGTGAAACTATTAATGGCTTTTTGGGTTATTCCGTATCCTTATCATCAAATGGTAATAGGGTAGCAATGGGGGCTCCATATAATGATAGCTTGGGTAATAATTCAGGTCAAGTTCTTGTTTATGAATTACAAGGAGGCTTTTGGCAACAGATAGGAGAAGGTATTATTGGGGAAGCAACTAATGACCTTTTTGGTTATTCAGTATCTATATCTTCGAACGGTGATCGAGTTGCTATTGGTGCTCCAGATAATGATAATTCAGATTATGATGCAGGTCAAGTTCTTATTTACGAATTACAGGGAGGTATTTGGCAGCAAATAGGAGAGGGTATTAATGGAGAAAATTCCGATGATATGTTGGGTTATTCTGTTTCACTATCTTCTGATGGTACCCAAGTTGCGATAGGAGCACCTTATAATGATGATAAATGGATTGATGCAGGTCAAGTAAGAGTTTTCGATATATTTTCGATATATTTATTTAATAATAATTCTACTTGTTTAGGACTAAATAATGGTTCTATCAATATTATATCTAATGGTTTAGTGTATCCCCATACATATAGCTATGAATTAGTAACTAGTAATGGAATCGTTATTCGTTCAAATACATTTGAAGAAAATAATTTTATTATAGATGCTCTTCCTGCTGATGATTATACATTTAATATCATTAATGAACAATCAACTTTAGTCCATCAAGAAACAATTACTGTTGAAGAAATTTCAGGTAGTATTTTTGAAATCACTAATATTACTACTATAAATAGTGTCAATGCATTACCCAATGGTAATATGACGATCACTGTTGATGGTGGAAATCCAGACTATACTATAAGTTGGTCAGGACCTTCCCTTGGATCTGCTGTTTCAGGTACAACAAGTTTTGAAATACTGAATTTATCTCCCGGACTATATAGTATTACTATTATAGATTCTAATGGTGATATCTTAGAACAGGATGTACAGGTATTAGATGAAACGAATCCTGATCCATCATGTAGTCAACCACTTGATATTGTTATACTAAACGATTCATCTAGTTCTGTTGATACAATAGAATATGCAGAGTCCAAACTATTTTTTGCCGACTTTTGTGCCGCTTTGAATGTCGGTACAAATTCAGAAGATACTCAAGTTGCGATAATCGAATGGTCTTCGAGTGGTACGCAAATTGTAAAAATACCTTTGACAGGAGAACAAAACAATTTGCAAAATTATGTAAATAGTACAAAAGAGATTGGTGGAAGTACAAACCCAAATAGTGCTCTGATTTTTGGACATGATTATTTAGAAACAGAAGGCAGAGATAGCGTGACCAAAGTATTAGTCTTATCTACAGATGGTACAGGAGGGCAAGTAAGTAATTCCTTAGTTGCACTTTCCGAAAGTTTTCAAGCAGAAGGTTATGTCATAGCAACAATTGCTTTTGATAATGCCTTTATAAATCCAATTACTCAAAATGTTTTACAACAAACAGCCACATTAGAACTTTTAGCTCCTGGTGCAGCAGCGTACTCCGACCTCAATGAAACTTTAGCTGAGAATATTGTCAATCTTTACATTTGTACACTCGATCCTGGAGCAAGCAATACCGTTTATTTCAATCGGGATGGATTAGTAGAATTAGATAATTATACCGTAAATGGAAATTGTCTTGATGTAGAAAGTGTAGATATAGAATTTACAGTAACGGCTCAGCAACAATTAGCAATACCGGCGGGTATGCCGATTACTTTTTATTATAACAACCCTGAAATATTCGGCGCTACACCAATCGTCACAACCTATGTACCCTGTGCAATCGAAGCAGGTGCTTCAGAAACATTGACAGCCAATTTACCCGTGTCAGGACCAGCCGAAATATGGGCTGTATTAAACGATGATGGTAGTCAATCGCCCCCGATCAATTTACCACTTACCGATATAGAAGAGTCGGTTTTCGTCAACAATATTGATCACCTTTCTATTTGCGTTGATCCTGTTCCAACTGTTTCCGTTTTGAAATATACGACGACTCCAATTCCAAATTGTGGAAATACAGTAATCTATACGATAGATGTTTGTAATATCAGTAGTGAAGATTTAGTAGAAGTTGAAGTAAACGACGAAGTCCCAACAGGTTTTGTTTTACTCAATGAAACGATCAATGACAATGGCTGTGCTCAAGGAACAAACATATTTGATATTCCAGTAGGCTGTTGTGTATCTATTACTTTTGAATATGATGTAAGTGATGCAGCAAACGGATTTTATAACGACGAAGATACAGAACTTTCTGGTCCGAGCGACCAAGTCTATATCAATTTTGAAGGACAAAACTCAACAGCAGAAGATGTGTTAATTGGAGGTGAGATAAATTGTGATTCAGACCAAGTCACCTTAGACGCAATCGTAAATATAACCGAAAGTTGTGATGATCGATTTATTACTTGTCTTTTTGAAATTACAAATACTACAAATGTTGCTTTGCAGAGTATAAATTTTAGTGCTGTTATACAAGAACCATCTATTTGGGCGGGTGAACCTTATTTTTTAAATGGATTAAGTTTGGGAGCGACAAACATTACGGGTGGTACTATTGCCTATTTTACAATAGGGGAAATAGCTCCATTATCTACAGCAAGTTTTATGATCGATGTCTTTTTAGGAGATTGGGAAACTTCAGGAAGTTTTGAAGTACAATCTGTTTTAGCACAATTACCAAATTTTGTTAATGGAAATGGAATACCAATTTCTAGTACCTCTCCATTAGTATCCATTAATGCAGGAATAAATTTTATTACAGCTCCAGAGGTTCAAATTACAGCAGGAGAAAATGCAAACTTTAACCTAAGTCTAGAGAATGGTCTAAACCCGATTTGGACAACGAATGGGGATGGTATCTTCGATGATGCAACAAGCTATACACCCATTTATACACCAGGACCAGAAGACATCGCAAATGGTTCAGTGATTATTACTATCCAAGCAGATAATGTTGCCAAAGATTGTGAAGATGGTTTTACAGAAGTTTCATTGTTAATTCAATGTAATGAATTGAATGCAACTGAAACGATTAATTCATGCGAACCTTACACTTGGATAGATGGAATCACGTATACCGAAAGTAATAATACAGCAAGTTTCTTGTTGACCAATGACTTTGACTGCGATAGCTTAGTGACACTCAACCTTACTATTTTTGATATAGATAATTCTATAACTGAAAATTTACCAACTTTGACTGCCAACTCCAATACTGCTAACTATCAATGGGTAGACTGTGATAATAATTTTGCTCTAATTGATGGAGAGACGAATCAAAGTTTTACTCCAATCATAAATGGCTCTTATGCTGTTCAGCTCACAGAAGATGGCTGTGAAGAAATGTCTGAATGTGTAGAAGTAAATGTAGTAAGCACAGAAGACCAATTTTCTAATAAAAACATCAAGCTATTCCCAAATCCAAATAATGGTTCCTTCCAAATAGATTTAGGAGTAACTTACGCTGATGTAGAGATCACTATCAAAAATTCAATAGGTCAAACTATTTTCTTTAATCAATATAAAAATATTGAGCAATTAGAACTTGATCTCGACTCAGAAGCTGGACTCTATTTTGTAGAGGTTAAGATATATGCTAGACAAGCATCTGTTTTTAAAGTCATTAAAAATTAGATTTATGTTTTAAGTGTTTAATGTCGATTTTATTTATTTGTTTTTTATAAATAAGTTTAGATAATTCGTTATCTTAGTGAAGAAGTAAGTGTGTTTAATTCACCTTACTTCTTTTCTATTCCGCACCAGTATGATTACAAACTACTTAAGAAAACAACACAACTATCATACAATGAAAAACGAATACCTAATCCTGTTATTCCTAATTTTTTATACAACTTCTTCTTTTGCCCAAGTACAAATCGGAGCAGATATAGACGGCGAAGCAGCACAAGACGAAGCTGGTTATGCTGTTGCTATGTCAGCCGATGGCAATAGAGTAGCCGTTGGCGCACCTCGAAATAATGGAGCAAGTACAGATGCTGGACATGTCCGTATCTACGATTTAGTCGATGATGCATGGCAACAAGTAGGGGCAGATATAGACGGCGAAGCGGCACAAGATGCTTCAGGAAATGCCGTATCCTTATCCGCTGACGGAAATCGTGTGGCAATAGGAGCCAACTTTAATGATGGTAATGGAACTAAAGCTGGTCATGTAAGAATCTATGAATGGATGGCTGGTGCATGGCAACAAATTGGAGCAGACATAGATGGCGAAGCGGTAAATAACGAATGTGGTTCTGCTTTACAGCTTTCAGCTGATGGAAGTCGAATTATTATAGGCTCACCCAAATTCAGTAGTTTAGGTTCACTAGTAGGTCAAGTACGTGTCTTTGATTTTGACGGGAGCACTTGGCAGCAGGTAGGTGTAACTATTATTGGAGAAGATATTGATAATGAATTTGGAACGGCTGTTTCTATATCGGCTAACGGGAATCGTATAGCTATTGGTGCACCAAAAAATGATGGCAATGGAGTTTATGCAGGACACGTTCGAGTCTATGATTTTATCGGAGGTGCATGGCAACAAATTGGAAGTGATATAGATGGTGAAGCAGGTAACGATCGTTTGGGGGCTGCCCTTTCTTTATCTGCTGATGGCAGTCGAATAGCCATTGGTGCAAATAAAAATGATGGTACAGGTATCGATGCAGGACACGTTCGTATCTTTGAATTAGTAGATAATAATTGGGAGCAAGTAGGGGCAGATATTGACGGCGAAGCAGCAGGTGATGAGCTAGGAACTTCTGTTGCTTTATCAACTAATGGTGATAGAGTTGTCATCGGAGCAAATAGAAATGATGGAAATGGAACTTCCGCTGGTCATGTTCGCATCTACGATTTTTATAATGGCGAATGGCAACAAGAAGGAGAGGATATAGATGGCGAAGCACAATTTGATAATTCAGGAATTTCTGTCGCATTATCCAATAATGGAAGACAAATAGCCATCGGAGCAAATTTAAATGATGGTAATGGGACCATTGCTGGACATGTCCGAGTTTACGAATTACCATGTGCCATTACCGAAGGAAGGGATGTTATAAATTCTTGCGAAGCCTATACTTGGATAGACGGAAATACCTATTCTTCAACTAATAATACCGCCACCTTTTTATTAACGAATGAAGCGGATTGCGATAGCATTGTCTACTTAGATCTTACGGTTACAATTATAGATAATTCTATAAGTCTAAATTTGTTTTCACTAATTGCTAATAGTAATACTGCTAGCTACCAATGGGTAGATTGTGATAATAATTTCATTCCATTAGAAGGTGAAACTAACCAAAATTTTACAGCAACTACAAGTGGAAATTATGCCGTCATTCTTACCGAAAATAATTGCGAAGAAATTTCCGAATGTATTACTGTAAATATAGTAAGTATACAAGAACAACATTTTGGAGAAAACGTCAACCTATTCCCGAACCCAAACACTGGTCACTTTCAATTAAATTTAGGAGCGGTATATCCTGAAGTAGAAATCACGATTACAACTATATTAGGTCAAACGATTAGATCCCAAAAATATAAAAATTCAGAACAGCTAGATTTAAATATTGAAACCGAAGCTGGGCTCTATTTTGTAGAATTGAAATTAAATGATGGATCAACGATCATCTTAAAAGTCATTAAAAACTAAAGATGGTTTTATAAGGCTGAATGAAGAAATTTATTCATTCAGCCTTATAATTTCTATTCCCGCTGTTTTACAAATCGAAGAGGCTCATGTTGCTTACCTGATTCAAAAAGAATGGTATAAATGCCACTTGGGAAATTTGACACATCAATCAACACAG
>JAHDBB010000342.1 GCA_020630635.1 Chitinophagales bacterium | reverse complement strand
TGGTGGTGTATTAAGTATCAAACAATTGGCAGCATCGAAGCTATCTGTTGTTAAATCACATCCATCATCTACATTTGGTGCTTGGTTAACACAAACACAATTGCTTTCATCAAATGAATCAGTTGTTAAATCACAGCCATCGTCACAAGACGGTGTTACAAATGCATTTACTGTTACCTGATCTGAATCAGAACAACCGTTAACTGTAACAGTCAAAGTATAGGTTCCTGCTGCTAGTACACTTGGGTTTTGATCAGAAGACATATATCCATTTGGACCACTCCAAGAATAATCAGCTCCTGCTGTTGATCCTGAAGCATCTAAAGTAACTGCTCCACCATTGGCATCACCAGGACAAGTTAAAGTCATTGTAAGTCCTGCATCTGCTGTTGGAGTTGGGTTGATGTTTACTGTTACTGTATCTGTATCTGTACAATTCGTTGTTAAGTCTGTTACAGTTAAGACATACTGACCTGTAGTAAAATCTAATAAAGAAAGTGGAATGTTTGGATTTTGGTCAGATGAAGTCAGTAAAGCTGGAGCGATTCCAGACCAACTATATGATAAGTTTGTACCACCTGCTGCATCCGTTCCGCCACCAGTCAACTGTACAGCTTGTCCTTCACAAGCATTGATATCACTTCCTGCATCTGCTGTAGGAGCTGGGCTAATCACAACTTCTGTTGTAGCTGTTGCTTGACAACCACTACCATCCACAACTGTTACTTCATATATTCCTGCATCTGAAGCTGTAACATTAGCACCTGAAGTTGAATAACCATTTGGTCCAGTCCAAGCATAAGAATCACCACCGCTAGCAGATAAGTTAGCACTTTCTCCTGCACATACAGGTCCATCATTCGCAGCAGTAGCATTTGGAAGTCCATTAATTACAACTTCTGTTGTCGTTGTTGTTGTACAACCATTGGCATCAGTTACTTCAAGTGTATAAGTTCCTGCCATTGCTAAAACAGACGCTCCTAAAGTTGGGTCCTCTGAAGTTGAAGTCACAGCATTAGGATAAGTCCATAAGTAAGACATAAAACCACTTGGTCCATCTAAATTCAGAACTTCTCCTACACATAAAGGACCATTATTAGAGGCTGTTGCACTTGGTTCTGCATTGATTATAACAGTTACAGCGTCAGAGGCTTCAATACAAGGTCCTGCACCATCTGGATCATCTGTTGTTAATGTCAAGGTCACACTTCCTCCTACAATATCTCCACTACCTGGTGTATACACTGCTGTTGTGCTAGAAGCATCATCAAAGCTACCATCTCCTGAAGTTGACCAAGTAGAACTGGTTGCACCTCCACCAATAGAACCATTCAAAGAAACCGTTCCATCATAACAAATATCACTTGCTGTACCTGCATCTGCTGTTGGATCATTTGGACATCCACAAGAAGGTAAAGTAAGAGCAAAACTTTGAGTACAGCTAGCTCCACTATCATTTGAAATATCAATAGAATAATTAGCAGGATCATTTACTGTAACTGTTGTACTAGCTCCTGCTGTCAAAGCATTTCCTTCTGAATCAGTAATGGTATAAGAACCAGAACCACCTGTTACATTTACAGTAATATCATAATCTCCAAATGTTGTTCCACAGGCAACACTTACAGACGTTGTATCAATAGCTTCTAATAAGGTCAAAGAAAGTCCTGTACCTTCAGCAGCACAAGCAGAAACTGCCAATGGCATAACATTCTTTTGAGCTAAAAATGGAATCAACTCATAAGTACCATCTGCAACATTTGCACAATCATAGTTAAAGGTATAACTACCATCTTCATTAGCCAACCAAGCATTATTAGCATCAAAGTCAGCAGCAACACTTCCACCTGCAGGTACTAAAGCATAAGCCAAAGCAGAAGTCGTACAACTATCTAATGCTGTCGTATTGGTAACAGTAGTAGTTTCTCCACAACATAAGCTAACAGGATCGGTTTCTACAATGGCACCTGCTAATGGTGGTTGTCCTAAAGCAAAAGCTAAATCAGAGTAATCGGTTGAAGTAATCAATGTATTAATGCTAGTCCAATTCGTAGCTCCTGCCCCAAAAAAGTTATCTGTATCAATTAAAACAGCATCTAGTCCACTATTACTAGCAGAACCACCCCAATTCCATCTCGGTCCTGCTTGTACATCATAAGCAAAATAAACAGAAATCCAGTAAGTACCGGCTGCTAGAGTACAAGGTGTTGATAAATTAATGGTTGGACTATCATCATTTGGATTAGTTGGTGTTACAACCTCAGAACAAACGATAGAACCTGGTAGTCCTAAAGCATTATCATAAATTTCAACATAGTATGCTGTAGCAGTTCCTACTGCTCCACCAGACCAAAAACCACCTACTTCAACAGAACTAATGGTTAAACCTCCTGCACCTACTGTAAAGTCATCAGCACTTTGTACAATAGTATCAACTAAGCCAGATGGACCATTTTGGAATAAATCTGAAACAATACCTGCTGTATTAGCTGTAACAATATTATCAACTTCTGTTGGAACTTGACAATCTTCTCCAAGTGTAACCGTAAAAGTTTCTGAACAACCACTTGCAGGTGTCTCGACAGTCATGGTATAAGTACCTGTAGGTAAGTCCATCAAAGTAATGCTATTGCCTCCAGCTATAGGTGATTCACTTGTTGAAGCCAATTGAGTACCTGCACCATCAAGTACAGTTACATTATATACTTCTGTACTATCATTGGCAGGTGAACCATTTCCAAAAGCAAAAACAGTTGTTCCTGAGCAATTATCATTACCAAAACCAGCCGCAATAGCTAAGTATTGAGTTACACAAACTCCCTGTCCGACTGCTGTACAAGGATTAACAGACACACTGCCAACTGTATCCACCACAATTGGTGCAATATAATAAGTAGCACCTGTTGCTTCTACTGGTAAAGTTACTGTACCTTCTCCAAAGCCGTTGTAAGGCTCTCCAAAATAAGTACCTGTTTGCCAAAATCCTTCAAAGTTGGCATCAGAAACATTGTATGTACCATTAGCGTCACAAGTACCAGCAGGCACATCTGTTGCAGGAATGGTAGATAGTCCAAAAGGATCTTCAACTACCCAATACCCCCAAACAATGGCTTGTGTATTGGGATCATAATCCGAACCAGAAGAACTTAAACTAAACAAAGTATCTTCTCCACATAAGGTAATCGGTCCCGAAGTGGTTGCATCTCCTGGATTAATAGGAGCACCAACTGTAAAGTCAAGTGTATCATTACAAGCAGCTCCTCCACAGTCTCCAATAGCGACATATTGATAATTTCCTGCTGTCAATGGACCAACACTAGTTGGATCACTTATCACATTACCATTATCATCTTCCCACTGGACAATTGTACAAGTGGAAGCATCATCAGCAAAAGTCAAAGTAACACTATTAACCGTTGGACCGGAAGCATCTCCGCCTAACAAACAACTTGCATCTGCAATAAATAAACTCCAAGGACCACTAATAGGATCACCAATCCAAGTAGAATCTACTGGTGCTACTGCATCGTTGTCCGTTCCATCAAATACCCCATCAAAGAAAAGCCCACTAACACCAGCGGCTCCTACATCCCAACAAGTATTGATTGTACTTGCCGTAGCAGAACCATCTCCTGTACCACTCATATCCCCTAATGGATCATAAGCTCCTCCAAAGAATAAGATTTCAGAATCTTCACCAGCAGCAGCATCATGATCTAAGAAAATGGCGACACCATTACTAGGACCTGTTACGGTCATATCAATACAAATTTGAGTAATAGAACCAGGTCCATTAGCATTCACTGTACTTCCCGAATAAGAATTAAATAAAGAACTAGGATCTCCTAATGTATACGTATAGAAACCTACATTGGGACCACAAGCTTGTGTTGTAGTCAATGGAGCCAGTCCAGAACCACCTACACTAACAGTAGAAGTAACTACCTGTCCAAGATCAGCCTCTAAAGCAAATGTTTGTCCCTCACAAGGTTGTGCTGGATTGGTAGAAGCTGTAATCAAACTACAATTGCCAGGATCTGCACCTGAGACATCAAAACAAATATCTCCTGTGCCGTCTCCCCAACCATCAATAAAGAAGCAATATTCTTGACCAACTGTTGTGCTAAAAGTAGCTGATGAAAGCCAATTGGTAGTACCATCAATGTCTTCTGCACAAGCCACTTCTGTCAAATTAGAACAGTCTGTTCCTCCAGCACTAGTCGCACCTGAAGTATAAACAGCTAACTGTGTATCAAATAAATTAACGGTTGAGTCAGCAGAACATAGACTTGTTGTAATAGTGGTAGAACCAGAAATATCTGTTGCGGTGAAACAAAACCACATAGAAGCATCTATAGAGGGAGCGGGATTTCCTGCAGCATCTGTATCTGCAAAACATGAGGGTACAGCAGGATCACTTGCCAAACTGCTATAACAATTGTTATTATAAGTGCCTGGTGTGGTAATCGAAATAGGCGCACTTCCCAAAGGAATCGCTCCCATACACTCACTATCTGCTGGATCTACAAAACCAAAGCAAGAACAATCACTAATGGTCAAAAGTCCTGTAGTTAAAACACATCCTGGACCTGTTGGATCTGATAAGTCAGTTATCTGAATATCAAAAACTTCTCCTTGATTATAAGGTCCAAAGGTATATGTACCAGCTCCTACATTGGTGAAAGAAACAGTATTCGCATTGTTAGAAACTGTATCTACAATATCATACATACCCGTCCCTGTAAAAGATATCTCTATTTGATATTGTGAGGTACTAATACAATCTGTTCCTGCTTCAAAATTAAGACTATCTAAATCACAAGCCGCCATAGGACAACGATCACTTACTAAACTTGAAGCATTACCAAATTCTGCCCAATCAATAACTAACTGATCTGTACATACGACGATAGGCGGTGTAAATGGATTGCCATCATGATCAGCAGTAGTAGGATCTTCCCAAGTAATAGTTGTTGTACCACCAGAAGCATCTATCTCCGCCTGTGTAACACACAACCAATGTACAAAAGCACTTCGCATTTGAGTTAAAGGAGTTACCCCATCAGTAGAAATAAATCCTTCTGTAGTTGAAATATTCCATAAGTTAGTAGAATCGGCTCCCCCTATACAAGCTGGTCCAAAAACACCAATGCCAAGAAAAATTTTATTTCCATCATTGGGATCTCCTGTCACAAAAGTATTACAGTATAAAGGTCCTTCTAAAGGTGCTATGGTATCTAGCATTGGATTTAGTGTACCAAAAAAGCCACCTGTTGTTGGCGTTGGATCAAAGCCAATAAAAGTTGGTGTCACTTCTATCGCACAATCCAATACACAATCAGCACAATCACAATAAGTCTCTGTACCTTCACAAACATCATCACCACAAACACAACCTAAAACACTACTGTCAAAAGCAACTGAAGTTTCTAATTGGGATGCGGCACAATCATCAGCATTATCACCTGCTGTACCATTGTTAGCAAATTGGGCACAGGCAACTACACCTCCTGCTGCATCGGTAATCTCAATCGTACTACCATTCCAACCATCACCCCAATCATCATACGTATTTAAGGTATAAGGCACTCCTGAATCTGGCAAACACACACTTTGAGGCGTTTGAATACCTGATAAACCTGCATAATCTCCACAAGCGGTAGAAACTATCACATTGCCTCCTGAATCTAGGATTTCCCAACTTATCTCATTAGGATAGGTGGTATTTCCTCCTGCCATCAAATCAATATTTACAAAATATTCTGATTCTCCAGCAGCACACTGTGCCTGCACATCTATGTTAAAACAACACAGAAAGGCTGCACATGCAATAAAATATAGGATTTTTCTCATAATAAAATTTAATAATGTGAATAAATTATATGACTTGGATTCAATTTTACGTGCTTGGTCAGATAGGGTGGGTAATTAATAATATTGGGAGAATCTTTAGACATTTTAAAAAATCTATAATTTTAACAAAATAAACTACTCTTTATCAATCAATTATTTCTCCTAATACTTAATCATTTTATCTCTTAAATTTACTAAAAAAAGGTATCTATTACTTAAACAAATTCAAATATCACTATATTTATAAACTCTTCTTGTGTCAAAACTAAGAAAATCCTTTAGCATTAAATAACATTCTCTTAATATTTTTTGTCTTCTTTTTTATATAATGCAAAAAAAGCGGTCATACATTGAGAAACAACTATTTAGATAAAAAAAAATATTGTTTGAATGGGTAAGATTTGAATAAATTTATCAATTATAAATTTGATAAATCATCTTATCTTTGAAGTGTATTAGAAATGTTTTTGTTTGTTAATAATTTCTTGCTCGGATATTATGAATAAAGCTTACTTACTTGGGTTGCTGCCAGATTACAGAGTCTGGCAGTAACTTTTCTAAAAAAACAAACTAAAAATCTCATAATCTTTCCTTTTCAGCGTTTTCTTCCCCTCTATTATAACCAAATCAGTTTCTTCCCTGTATTAGACTGATTTGGTTTTTAATTCTTATCCCTTTTTTATCTCTTGTCTTTAATATCCTTCTTTTTGGAGCGAAAGGTTTTTCTTTCATTGTTGCGGCAAGTCCCGCTATCCGTTCTTATGAACGCTCCAAATATGACATTTTTTAGAAAAATGTCATATTTCCGCATTCATACCACTTCTATCGGGGCTATTTGGGAAAGGTCTCTGGCTTTGATAAACTGTTTTTGGTGGTTCAGACCTAAATTTAACTTTGGTTCGTTTTAGTCTATTGGCTATCGACTTTTAAACTGGTACTAAGAAGTCCCTGCCTCAACGATCTAGCCTCGATAGTAGCGGCTATGGGGAAAGTGATGGGCTAAAAGGGTTTGCGAAGCTTCACCATAATAGCGGATAGCGAGACTTCCCTACACGACGAAGCTCCCAAACTTTCGCTCCTAAAAAAGTAAAAAAGAACCCATAAGGGAAGGCGAAAAAAATAATCTACCTTATATTTTATAAAAAATTGTATATT
>JAHDBB010000341.1 GCA_020630635.1 Chitinophagales bacterium | reverse complement strand
TTACTTCTTAGTGCCAGTCAATTGTCCAGACTCGAATTTTTTAAGAATTGATAGAATGAACAGAATTTTTCACCAGCCACTCATCACTCGTCACCATTCACCAGTCACTCATTATATACTCATCACCTCTTTTTCCTTCGCCTTAACGATGTCATCGACTTTAGAATTGAAGCCATTGGTAATATTTTGAACCTCACCCTCCGCATCTTTGGTCAAATCATCAGACAAGCCATCTTTATTCAACTTTTTAAGCGAATCATTGGCATGTTTACGAGCATTGCGAATACTGATTTTAGCATTTTCGCCCTCGTTCTTAATTTGTTTAGCCAAATCCTTTCTTCGTTCTTCCGTCAAAGCAGGGATATTGATACGGATATTTTCGCCATCACTTTGGGGAGTAAATCCTAAGTTGGCTGCAAAGATCGCCTTCTCAATCTCTGGTAATAAGTTTTTTTCCCAAGGCTTGATAGACAAAGAACGGGCATCAGGTATCGAAATATTGGCTACTTGACTCAATGGTGTAGGTGTGCCATAATATTCAACCATGACTCCATTCAACATGGCAGGATTGGCTCGTCCAGCCCGTACTTTCGTGAGTTCTTGTTCTAAGTGACCGATGGCAGCATCCATCTCACTTTTAGCTGATTTTTTTATCTTATTAACTTCTTCAGTCATAGTAAAATTAGTTTGATGTTAATTATAGGTGTTAAAGTAATAAACTCATCATTTTTTGAGCATTACTATATCAAGGATATTATATCCTTTTTTTATTGACTTTACTAAATATCGGAGGATTAATATTGAATTTTCTTTTTTATCGTATTACAATAATTTTAAATCATCTTTGTAATAACGGTTGTTACCTCTAAGCGACTTTTTGATTTTCCAAAGCTCTTCTTTGAGCCAATAGAACTCTTTGAAATCTTGTATGGATATTTTTTTATGGAGTGGAGGTCGCAAGATACGTGGTGTTTTAGTAGCAATTGAAAGGCGAATTTATCAAATTTTCGTCAATTATCAATATAGGTATTCAAAATTGTTTGGATTGCTATAAAGGCTGGTGCTAAGAAGTTCTGACCTCAACCCACTAGCCCCGATAGTAGTGGTATCCCCTTTGTAGAGTAAATTCATGAATTTACTCTACAAAGGGGATAGGAACGGATAGCGGGACTTTCTGTGACGACGAAGTACTTAACCGTTCGCTTCTCTATCAAATTCTTTGCTCAAATATATGTTTAGAGAAAATTTCATTTTCATCTATTTGTCAAAGAACAAAACCTCCAATAGGATTAGGGACTCAATTTTTACGAACTGAACCATACGATGGACTATCAACCATCGACTATGGACGGATATTATTAATAAAACAAAGTCCCATTTAATCCCAATTCCCAGTAAAAACGAGCAGGACGAATCCTTTGATCTTCTTCAAACAAGTACGCATTGCCTTCTGTATCCAACATAGGATAATGAGCATTTTCAGCCTTGTTCCAGCGTTGAGGCACAAAAGGCATGTCGTGTATCAATTGGTTTTGAACGAAATGTCGGATTTGTTCTGCATCGACTCCGAGACTCAATCGGGCATTTTGTTGATAGGGTAAATGCTGCGTGATTTGAAGGGCTAAAACGCCATGTGAAAATTTTCCATATAGGGCTTGACTCAAATCAAAATAGCCGAAACGGGCAGGATATCGAGTGCCTTTGACTCGCTTGGTTTTGATGTATTTGGGATCACCTGTCCACATTATATTGTTGAGCGCAAAAAGTGTGTGGTCGTGGTAGTATTGAAAGGTGATGCTCCCTGTCCGAAACTTATCGGTTCCTTTTCCAATAAAAGCATCGTTTTCAGAAATGAGGTGGAAGGACTGAATGCCGATGGCAAAAAAGCCTGTCTTTTGAGAAGTGTGTATATTGTCCCAATACCACTTATACGCATAACCTACACTGTAAGGTCGTTGGGTTTGATTGCTTAAAATTTGGATAAAAGGATTTTGTCGGTCTTCTTGTGCTTTGCCCCAACAGCCCAATATCCCCAAAGCCAATTGCCCTTCTTGTCGAGAAAGGTCGGGTCCCCAGCCATTGAAATGATGATAAGTCGCTGCTTGTATATTGACCTGAATAAAGTCATGATGTAAAAATAAACCGCCTTGTAAACCGACTCTTTTGACCTTGTTTCCGATATTGAAGGATAAACCACCTGTCCATCCCCAATTGATTTGGGCAGAAAGGGATTGGGATAAAAATAGTAATAGAAAAAGGCTGAGGATTTTGGGCATCTTGATACAGTAAAAATTACGGAGCCAATCGTTCAATCAGCCATTCATTTTTTTCATTGAGTCGATAACGCAAACGATCATGTAAACGACTGGGGCGACCTTGCCAAAATTCAAAAGATTGAGCTTTGACCAAATAGCCGCCCCAATGTTTGGGCTTGGGTAATACCGCTATGTCTTGATATTGTGCCTCCAACTTTTTTTGGTTGTCCTCTAAAATGTGACGGGACGCAATGACTTGACTTTGGGGAGAAGCCCAAGCCCCGATTTGACTGCCTTTGGGACGAGATTGAAAATATTGGGTAGAAAAATCCTCACTCAATTTTTTTGCCATTCCTTCGATCCGAACTTGGCGATGAAGTGCGCCCCAGTAAAAAAGTAAGGCAACTTTGGGATTCTCTGCTAGCTCTTGGCCTTTTCGACTTTGGTGATTGGTATAAAAAATAAATCCGCCATCTTGCACACCTTTTAATAAAACCGTACGAATAGAAGGAAATCCGTTTGTATTACTAGTGGCTAAGGTCATCGCATTGGCTTCATAAATGCCTTCGTGTTGAAGGGCTTCCTGAAGCCATTGGTCAAACTGTTGGAAGGGATCAGCATTTACGAGAGATTCTATCAATTCACCTTGTTGATAGTTTTTTCGCAAATCAGCTAAGGGATTATTTTTATCCATTTTTAGTTACTTATTTTTAGTCGATCAAGTACAAATGCAAACTCAAAAGCGAGTTCTTCTAAATATCCATAACGACCAGATTTACCACCGTGTCCAGATTCCATATTGGTTTTGAGTAAAAGCCAATGAGCATCCGTTTTCAAATCTCTAAGTTTTGCTGTCCACTTGGCAGGTTCCCAATATTGAACACGAGGATCATTTAGACCAGCCGTAACCAATAAATGCGGATAGTCTTTGGCTGTTACATTGTCGTAAGGCGAATAAGATAACATATAATCAAAGTATGTTTTTTCATTGGGATTTCCCCATTCATCGTATTCGATAATCGTAAGAGGAAGGTTCTTATCCAACATCGTATTGATGACATCCACAAAGGGAACATGAGCAACCATTGCTTTAAATAAATCAGGGCGCAAGTTGGCCGTTGCACCAATTAATAAACCGCCCGCACTACCTCCGACAGCGACTAACTTTTCTGGATGGGTAAATTTTTCTTGGACTAAATGCTCGGCACAAGCAATAAGGTCATTAAAGGTGTTTTTCTTATTTAAAAACTTTCCATTTTCATACCAAGAACGTCCCATTTCACCACCACCTCGCAAGTGTGGAATGGCGTAAATGAAGCCTCTATCTATCAGACTAAAACGGGTACTTGAAAAATAAGGGTCCATCGACATGCCATAAGAACCATACGCAAACATGTAACAAGGATTCTCGCCATTTTTTTCTAAGCCCTTTTTATATAAAATAGACATAGGGATTTTGGTTCCATCTTCTGCGGTAGCAAATGCCCGTTCCATTGTATATTGAGTACGATCATATCCCCCTAAAACCTCATATTCTTTCAGAAACTCAAACTCTTGGGTTTGTAAGTTATAGTCATAGACAGTTCGGGGCGTTACCAAAGACGAATAAATGAGGCGAATTTTATGACTTTCAAATTCTGGATTATCGTCATCCCAATAGGTGTAAACTTCTTCAGGAAATTGTACATCTTGTATGGTATTGGTTGGTAAATGCATCGTGGTAATATGCTTGAGTCCATTTTTGCGTCCATAAACAACTAAGTATTCTTTAAATAGTTCGATGCCATCCAATTTGACTGCTTCATCATAAGGAAAGACTTCTTTCCAATTTGCTTTGTCTGTTTGATGGACAGGAGCTTTGAGTAACTTAAAGTTTAAGGCATTTTCATTGGTCAATATATAAAAATGATCGCCATGGTGGTCAATACTGTACTCTACTTTATATTGTCTTCTAGCCAATAGAGTTGGAGGATCTTCAATTTGGTTGGCATTCAAATAGTGGACTTCACTGGTTACTTTGCTACCAATGTGCAGAACGATATACTGATTGCTTTTGGTTTTGTAAGCTCCCAAATAAAAAGAAGCATCTGCTTCCTGATAGACTAGCACATCATTGGCTGTATCCTGTCCAATGGTGTGTCTAAAAAGTTGGAAAGGACGCATGGTCTCATCCATACGAGTATAAAAGAAGGTTTGATTATCATTGGCCCATATAATATTACCATCTGTTTCAAGGATTTGGTCAGATAGCAATTGATTGGTGGTGAGGTCTTTGATAAAGATCGTATATTTTTCAGAGCCATTTTTATCAACAGAGTAAGCCAATAATTGATGGTCATCGCTCACCTCAAAATCTCCTAGAGAAAAGGACTCCAAATCTTCAGCCAGTATATTTTCATCCAATAAGATTTCTTCAGGAGCCTCTAAGCTGCCTTTTTTCCGACAATGGATGCTATAACTTTTACCTTCTTCCTGACGAGAATAGTAATAATAATCTCCATCTTTAATAGGAACAGACAAATCCGTTTCTTTAATGCGACCCAACATTTCATTAAAAAGCTGTGCTTGTAAATCTTGGGTATGTTGCATTTTGGCGTGCGTATAATCATTTTCTTGTCGCAAATAATCCAATACCTCGTCACTACTTTTTTCTTTCAACCAATGATAAGGGTCTTCCAAAGTAAGGTTGTGAATTTGTGTTTTATGGATTTGCTTTTTGGCAATAGGGGGTAATACTTGTTCTTTGATATTTTTCATTCTTTGTATATGCTTTTTTTTGTTTAAATTTTTTAGGAGCGAATGGTTGGGTACTTCGTCGTGTTGGGAAGTCCCGCTATCCGTTCTTATCGCCCTTGTAGAGCAAATTTGCTCTACAAGGGAGCGATACCACTCCTATCGGGGCTATTTTGCATGGTCAGAACGTTTTACAAACAGAATCGTTTAAAACTTCAATACATTTGAGCTTAGTAGATTCGGGTTTTACTTTCTATTTGTTATTCCAATTTTTCAAACAAAATAGTTTCTTTCTTATTCTCCAAATTCAATAATTACATTTTATATCCTCTAAAGGGCTACAAAATTACAGGATTTATATCGGTTTTTGTTGTTTTAAATGAACAGTTTATAAAACATGTAAATTTTATTGAAAAAATTATATTGTGTCCTGAAAGTGATAAGATTAAGTTCTATTTTATTGATTTTTAGGAGAATACGTTATGGAAATACTGTGAATGTTTTTTTTTTGAGAAAAAAAGGTCAAAATCGTGAAAAAAAACGTCCCTTTTGCTCAAAAAAAAGTCATTTTGGCACGAGGTTTGGTATATAAAAAGTGAAGTTGTTTTTCATAATTAGTTTTATCCCTTCTTAGATGGCTCTCATTTAAGGGGGGTTTTTTGTTTGACTAAACATCTGTTTATCAAGGAGTTTTTGATTGTAAAAATTTATTTTATACGTTTTTGGCACGCAAATTGATATAAATAAAAATGAGTAGTTGTTTTTTCCATAGTTAGTTTTTAGCCCTTCTGGTATTGAGGCCAGAAGGGTTCTTTTTTTATATACCTTCCCATTTTATTCAGGTCTTTTTTAGTAATGGTTAAATAATAAATTCCTCATTTGTAACAAAGAGACTTTTTGATGTATGAGGCAAAAAACGTAGTCATAGCAGGGCTAAGACGAGGCTTTTTAACGAAATACATCGGAAAGTATCGAAGTTAAAATGCGTAAGTTGTTTTTTTATCATTACTTATCTACTTTCCATTTTATTGAGTCCTTTTTCCGCTTTATTATATTCCTTCAAAAATACTCCTTAATTTTAGGCTCATTAAATTTAAACCAAATAATGAGTAAATCAAGTAAATTGACAGATATACGTAATTTAGGCGAGTTTGGGTTAATTCGTCACCTTACCAAAGATTTTAAAACTCGTAATGAAAGTACACAGCTTACCATTGGAGATGATGGAGCTGTCGTAGACTATAAAGATACTCCAACCATTATTAGTACCGACCTATTGATAGAAGGTATCCATTTTGATCTGATGTACGCTTCCTTACAACATTTGGGTTACAAATCTATTGTGGTCAACTTGTCCGATATCTATGCGATGAATGCCATTCCTCAACAAGTGACCGTTTCCTTGGCTATTTCTAGTAAGTTTTCCGTTGAAGCATTAGAAAGTTTGTATGATGGGATCGAAAAAGCCTGTCGATATTATGGAGTAGATCTGGTGGGAGGAGATACGACCAGTTCTCGGATTGGCTTAATCATTAGCGTGACGGCTTTGGGGACGGTAGAACCTCATAAAATCGTGAAAAGAAGTACGGCAAAGGTGGGCGATGTTGTTTGTGTGACGGGTGATTTAGGTGCTGCCTACTTGGGTTTACAGGTATTGGAACGAGAAAAGAAGGTCTTTTTAGAAAATCCCGATATGCAGCCTCAATTGGAAGCCTATCAATACTTGATTGAACGACAGATGAAGCCTGAAGCCCGAAGAGATGTGATAGAACTATTTGACAAATTAGAAGTGATACCGACTGCTATGATTGATCTATCAGATGGGTTATCATCGGATATACGGCATATTTGTGAACAATCAGGAGTGGGAGCGCATATTTTTGAGGAAAACTTGCCGATTCATCCAAAAGCCCATAAACTGGCGTTTGAAGAATTTAAAATTTCACCAACTACTTGTGCTTTAAATGGGGGAGAAGACTATGAGTTATTGGTGTGTTTGAAGCCTGATGATTGGAAAAAGGTCGAGGA
>JAHDBB010000340.1 GCA_020630635.1 Chitinophagales bacterium | reverse complement strand
CGATTGAAGCGACTTGTTTTTTATTTTATTAAAATACTGGCACTAAGAAGTTGTATCCTCAACCCAATAGACCCGATAGAAGTGGTATGAATGCAAGAGCCTTTGCATCACAAGTCGAAAAGACTTGCGATAGAAGTTTGGCTGCATTCATAAGAACGTATAGCGGGACTTTCTGTAACGATGAAAGAGTAATAACCTTTCTCTCCTAAAAGTAATTTTACAAAAAATCATAATAACTATCTACTGCGTTTTGACCTGTATAATTCGGACCTGCATGAGCATTGGCTCCCAAATATTTCAAGGTATAAATGAAGTTGGTTTTTTCTTTGGCATATAAGATTTTTCTTTTAGAATGATAAGTGATTTGATGTTTTTTGAAAAGTGATAAAAGGGTAGGGCGAAGACTCAAACCGTCCTTTGTTTTCAAATTTTCTAAATCCATATTGGCAAAAAATAAACCATCTGGCGATAAAAATTGTAAGCAAGTTTGTAGAATTTGTAACTTGTCGCCCACGTAATGTAAGCCGTGAATGCAGGTAATAAGATCGTATTGAATCGCAGGTTGCCAATCAAAAAGAGATTGAACTGTGAGATTTAAATAAGGGGAGTGAGGATGTCTGTCAAACATCCCTACCAAATCAATGCCCTCTAAATGAATATTGGAAATTTTGTTTTCTTCCAATTTTTTAGCGGCTTGAATCAGTGCTTTTGCCTTTCCACAACACAAGTCTATCCAATGAACAGATGGCTGGTTTTCAGACTTTCGGAGTAGATATTCAAAGATAGAAAAGTTGAGTTCTTTGGCGTAGCTATTGACACCTTCCAAGCCTCTTTCCCGATTCATCAAACAGTTGGCAACAATATCTGATTGTTCTAATTTTTGTGTATTTAGCAACTTCATAGGGAACTAAATTATGATTTTTATGGGTTGATAATAGTATCTAAACCTAAATAATCAACACATTTTATGAGGGATTCTTTTTCATTCATACTGCGTTATTTTTTGCGCCAATAGCCCTGCTATTAACTTAAAAAATGCCTTGTCTGATTAAAAAATAATCTGCCTCAAAAATGCTGATAATTTATGTATAGATACTTAGAAACAAAAGATACGATTTTTTCGTGTAAAATTAAATTTTATATCTATCTTTTTTTAGTTTTAAAATGTCCACTTATGAAAAGTAATGAAAAATTATATGAGGTTTTTGGTGAGTTGATTTATGTCGTAATGTAGGCAAGTTGAGCAGTTCAACGCTTCTTTTTTGTTTTTATAAGAATACTCAAAAAATTACATGGAATATTGAAAAAAGCCAAAATAGTCGTATTCTTGTGAAAAAATAGCTCTATGGAACATACTAAAATGGTGGAACTGCTCAAAAAACATGAGGTTTTTGCAATATTGAATGAGGAAGAGTTGCAAAAACTGGAGAGCATTGTTTCGTCTGCTACCTATAAAGAACATGAATTGGTTTTTGCGATTGGTAGCATGCCCAATTTTCTATACTATGTCGAAGAGGGGAGTTTTACATTAGATTTTCCCAACAATGAGTCGTTGCTTTTGACCAAAGGCGAATTGATTGGTGAATTGGGTTTGCTCAATGGCGATTTTCGTTTAGGGACTTTAAGAGCCAATGAAGATTCTAAAGTGATTAATATTTGTGGAGCCAAACTTTTTGAAGAAACGTTTATTCCTGCTGCGACATCAGTTAAAATTTTGCGTCAGTTGGGCAAACGGGTAACCAATTATTTTAGAGCCTCTCAACAAATGTCTTCAAGGGAAATGTTGTTGGAAGGAGAGTCTGATACGGTAGAATTTAAGTCTAGTTTGAGATGGAATGTTTATGCGAAGAAAAGAGATAAAGCGATAGAGTTTGCGAGCCTCAAAACGATTGCTGCGTTTATTAATACTAATGGTGGGCATTTATTGATCGGGGTCAATGATGAAGCGGAGCCGATTGGTTTGGAGAATGAGCAATTTGAAAATGATGATAAGATGTTGTTGCATTTAACCAATTTGATCAAAACCAGAATCGGTACGCTTTTTATGCGTTACATTCATTTGTCGGTAGAGGAGCTTGATGAGCAAAAGGTATTGCGAGTGGATTGTTTTCCGTCCGAACATCCTGCCTATCTTTCTGATGGTAATGATGAGTACTTTTTTATTCGCACTGGTCCTGCTACGACTAATTTGAGTGTGAGTAAGGTATATGAATATATTAAGGAGCGGTTTAAGTGAATTGGTAGTCCATAGTCGATGGTTTTAGGTGACAAGTGATCGTGACTGGAAATCCTATTAATCACGAAAAATCCTAAGAATCCTATTCTTCTTTTAGGCTAGGAGCGAAGGGTTCGTTGCTTCGTCGTGATGCAGGGGCCCGCTATCCGTTCTTATGAATGCAGCCAGCGTTTTTGGTAGCCGACGCTTGTGCATTCATACCACTACTATCGGGGCTATTTCTGAATGGTTTTCAACGCTATCTTCCAAAAGCATACTTTTTAAACCATTCATTCATTTTGCGAATCCCATCGGGTGTAAATGTATGCCCTTTTTGATGGATCAACTTATCCACGTTTTTGACTTTCAACTCTTCAAGTTTGTCCAACACTAGATTCCCTTCTGCGATAGGTATTCGATTATCATTCATTCCATGAATTACCAAAAAAGGCGGATATTTTTTCTTTGGCATAAACTCCACTGCTCTTGGTAAACGTCCACTCACAGGAACAATACCACCTACCAATTCAGGATACAACAATCCCATACTGGTGGACATAATGGCTCCTTGACTAAAGCCTAATAAGAAGGTTTTCGACGGAGTAATATTATACTTAGCTTGGATGTCTTTGATAAATTGTGCCAATATCCTGCGAGCTTCCGCAGCTTCTTTTAAGTTGGGTTTTAATTGATTAGTCGAAAAGTCAAGACTGTACCAAGCATAATGATCGGGATCAGGCGTAAGAGGCGCACGAGTACTTATTACTAAAAAGTCTTTAGAAAAATGTTGTTTGAGTCCCAACATACTTTCTTCATTACTTCGATAGCCATGTAGTAAAATCAACAAGGGAGTATTGGCATTTATACTAGTTGGTTCACTGACTTTATAAGCCAAAGGCGGCTGGATAGCAGCCCGTTCTTGTGCGCTTAATTTCGGAGCCGTTTGAGTTTGACAGCCAATATTGAGTGATAAAAAGATAAAAGAAAGTAGAATGAAAAAGTAGTGGATGTGTTTCATAACTGAATGATGAATTTAGAAGTAATTCTTTTCTTGATCTTACTGTAATTTAAAACGAATGGGCAAATTATAATGGACTTTAACAGCTTCACCATTTTGATAGCCAGGTTCCCATTTAGGCATTTCCTTTACAATACGTATCGCCTCAGTTCTGATAGAAGAACAAAGCCCTCTGACTGCTTCTATATCGGTTAAGGAACCGTCTTTTTCTATAGTAAAAGATACAACACAAAGTCCTTGTATATCATATTGTTTTGCATCGTTAGGATACTTTACTCGTGAGTATATAAATTCCAACATTTTTTGTTGTCCACCTGGAAATTCAGGCATTTTGTTAACAATGACATATTCATCAATCAAAGACAAATTATTGTCTTTTTTATTTTCAGGATTGGTAAATTCTTCACTCACTATTTCATCATCTTTATAGACTCCTTTTTTAAAGACATTACCTAATGTATCATACACGATAAAGTTGCCTTCTGCTTTTCCATTCTTATAAATTATTTCTTGAAGTAATCTGCCTTTAGAATCATAAAATTTCCAATCCCCTTCTTTTTTATCATTGACATATTTTCCTTCTGAACTTCTCTTACCATTTTTTCTATAGTAGTTTTTAAAAAATCCCTCCATCTTATTGTTGCGATAGGTTCCTTCTGCTTTTTTAAAACCATTATCCCACCAAGTTTTAGATGCCCCCTGTCGGACTTTAAATAATTGTGTTTGATAGGTTTCTTCTGCGATTAATGTTAAGGGTTTATCAAAAAAAGAACGCATCTTATAAACTCCATCTGCATTGACAGTTTGTACATAATGATACCAAGTACGGATTTTGGTTTCATCATCTTCAAGGTACTGATTGTATTTATTGTCAAATTCTTTGGAGGTTTTATATGCATCAGGAGAAGCATAAGGAGAAAGACCATTCAAACTTCCACAACCTATAAGAAGAAATGCAAAAAATAGTGCGAATAAGGTAGATTTCATATCTGGGATTTTTAGGTTAATTAATATTGATTTTTGTAGTTACTTATCTATCTGCCAAAATCATCTTGTAAACGCACAATGTCATTTTCATCCGAAGGATTTTCGGTATCGGTATGTTGCCAGATTTCAGCAACAATGCCCCAGTCTTCTAAACCGACTAAACGATGGCGTTCTCCTTGTTCCAAAGTCACCATCTCACCGACTTGATATTCTTGTAAAGGCGTTTCTTCATCCGTTAAGCTTTTGACGATACCGACTTTTCCTTCTACAATGGTCCATACTTCTGAACGTCTAAAATGGTATTGCCAAGAAAGCCGTTTATTGGGAGCTACCAGTAATATTTTTGGGCTGACTTTTTTGCCACCAATCAAACTTTCTTGGTCGATTTCAGGAAAGTATTTTTTGGCAAATTCAGGAGCTTGTTGTTCGTCGATTACCAAAAAACCGCCCCAAGGACGTTCAAAGTCTTTGCGTTCAATTTGAAAGCCATCTTTTATAAGAGCTTTTTCTGTTTTATCAAAAATAGTTGTATTCATTTATTTATGTTTAATTGCGAGTGACTGGTGACAAGTGACTTGTTTTTCGTTTGTCATTTTACGATAGAGACCGTTACTATAGGTTCCTACTGCAACCATCTAGCCCCGATAGTAGTGGTATAAATGTAAAGCGTTGGCTACCTAAAACGTTGGCACATTTATAAGAACGGATAGCGGGCCTTTCTATAGCGACGAAGTACCTAAAAGTTCGCTCCTAAAAAAAGAAAAATGCTTTACTACATTCTTTAGAATAAAGATCACGAAAGAACCACATTTATCATTCACCATTCATAATTTACCATTCAGAAAATTTATCCACCAATCGTAGACATAGATTCAGAAACACCTTTTTGATTCTTACGATTTTTTTCAGCCTCAAAGCCATTTTTAGCCCGACTACCAATCGCTTTTAAAATGTGTGTTTGTAGCTCGTCATTGGTCAAATTAGCTCGCATCAAATCCTTGACATTGAAAACACCATCATCATACAAACACGTTTTAATCATTCCTTGTGGAGTCAATCTTAGTCGATTGCAAGTGCCACAAAAAGTCCGAGAAAAAGACGGAATCAAACCAATACTTCCTTGAAAACCTTCGATTTTATAATTTAAAGAAGTAGAGTTGGGCGCATCTTCGATTTTATAAATATTGGGAAATTCTTGTTTGATATGTGCTAAAATATTTTTGAAGTTCCATTTGAAATCCTGTAAACGCAAGCCTGTTCCATTAAAAGGCATCTCTTCCAAAAAGCGAACAGAAATATCATGCTCTTTCGCCAAATTAACCATTGGAAGGATGTCCTCCATATTTTGACCATCCATCACCACACAATTGATTTTGGTTTTAACCTTGTTTTTGACCAATAAATGCAGCGTGTCTAAAACCTTATGCAATTCATCTCGGCGAGTAATTTTAAAAAAACGTTCTTTGTCTAAACTATCTAAACTCAAATTAACAGAATGAATGCCCATTTCCAAAAGTTGAGGTATAAATGGAGCCGTCAAAATACCATTGGTCGTCAAATTAATTTGTTCGATACCTTCGACTTGGGAAAGTTTAAGAATAAAATCCATAATGCCTTTTCGTACAAAAGGCTCTCCACCTGTGATACGGACTTTGGAAATACCCATTGTTGCCAAGATTCGGACTAAACGCAACATTTCTTCATAGCTCAATAAATGCTTTTTGGGAACATAGTCAATTCCTTCGGCGGGCATACAATAAAAGCATCGAAGATTGCAACGATCCGTCACTGCTATCCTCAAATAATTAACAGTTCTTCCGTGATTGTCGATTAACATAATTTAGTTTTCGTTAGGCGTAATGAGTGATTGTGTTTCATCAATCAGTTTTTGATATTTTTGGTTTACTTTTTGAAAAGTCTCTAAAGACGGCATTTCATTATTTTGATAATTCTCCATCATCCTTGCCGAAGTAATCAATTTTACGAGAACATGTTGATTGTGTAAAATAAGCCCTTTAGCATTTATAGAGTCTTCGAGAATTTTGTGTGGCAATAAACGCTCATTGTGTCGATTTTCTAAAATATCAAAATATTCACGGGTAGCTTTTTGTAAAGTTGAGTCACTCAAATAATTAATATAACGATCTACACTTGTCCAATAGTCATTGACATTTTTAAGATACTGGTGATAGGTTTTGAGGCTATCTTCCGTTTCCTGATGCATTTCTGAAACCTCCTTATTCAATGCTTTGAGTGCTGGATCATTTGCCAATGCTTCTGCATACAACTGTTCGACAAGATTACTTCTACTTCCTTTTTTTAGAGATGATTTAAGGTCGTCTCTATAAGATTTTTTTTCTTGCAAAATCTTGGGCGTTTCATTAACAGGCGCAGCGATTTCACCACCTTTGGCAGATTCAGAACAACTTACCAACAAAAGTAAAAAAGCCATTGAACAAATGCAAATTAAATAATGTTTCATCATGGGTTTAAATTTTTGTGACAAAGGGATTGTGGTTCATTACGTGGCTTTTGGGACGAAAGGGACGATTCAGTTCTATACTGGAAATCCTATTAATTTTAAAATGAATCCTAAAAATCCTATTCCTATTTTGGGCTAGGAGCGAAGGGATTTTGCTTCGTCGTGATAGAAAGTCCCGCTATCCGTTCTCATCCCCTTTGTAGAGCAAATTCATGAATTTGCTCTACAAAGGGGATACCACTTCTATCGGGGCTAGTTGGGAATGGTCGCAACTTCTATCAAAGAATCTTTTTCTACATCTACTTCTAAAATAAATCATTTTACTGTACTTTTAGCATATTTAAAGATATTT
>JAHDBB010000339.1 GCA_020630635.1 Chitinophagales bacterium | reverse complement strand
ACCTACTTCTGCACCACAAACGGCTTAATAACCTCCTGTTCCTCATTTTTCACCTGCAAAAAGTACACCCCATTACGAAGCTGCGTCAAAGGAAGCAAATGATAATTATTCGTACCCATAGACACCTGAACAATCAAGCTACCTTGAACATCATAAATCATCAACTGCTTTTCAGCCGTAAACACCTCATCAATTTGGATATTAAGATAATTTTTGGCGGGATTAGGATAAAAATCTACAGCATCTTTCAAGTTAGCAACAGGTGGAACAAGCGTAGCAGCTCCCACATTGGTATTGACAAAAACAGGGATAGAGGTCGTCGGATTACCCGTTATATCTTGCGAAAAGGTAAGCATCGTTTGTTGGCTCTCATCAGAAGCCCAGTCCAAAGCAATTTCGAGGGTTAAGTCCTCACCAGGCGGTAAGGTAATATCCGTAGGCATTTCCACAAAAGAAAAGACACTATTATCGGTCAAATTGAAGTTAGAAAGGTCAATATCGACATAGCCATCATTATAAATCACAAAAGAGTAAGTGACATCTTCTTCGGGAAAACCAAAGTCAATCAATTCTTCTGAAAAAGCCAATGCTTTGGTCGTATTATTAGCATTCGTTGTAAAATCTTCGATACGTTCCACCAATTGCGGATAATCCACTAACGGATTTCGATTATTTTGTCTTGTATAAATCGCCTCATTACGAGCTATTTCGACCGCATCAGGTGGAAAATTCGTACACCATTCTCTCAAAACATCCTCTTGTCCATTCAACCAGTTAAAGTTGACACCTGATTCATTTTGGTAGCGAAGGGCAAAATAAAGCAAGGCTCTTGCAGCCACTCCTTTGTGTTCATCTCTAGGCTCAAAGGTATTATTGTCAGATTTAGAGCCACCTTCTTGCCAGGTGGGGTTACTGACAATCCCAAAAGGGTCACTGCCTCGTCGAGAATTGACATCTGCATTAGTCGGAAAAAGATGATGTATGTCTGATCTGCGAGGTTCTTGACTTGCACCATTGGATTGAGGCCAAGTATGTTCACAATTAAAGCCCATATTTTGCAATTGGGAACGATTGGCATAGTCCGTACGGGTTTGACCTGTATAAACTCCCTCAATCGTATTGACACTAGCCCCTTGTCCATTGACTTTCTTATTATCAATCTCCATATACATCTCATCCCGTGCATCATTATAGCCCAGACTGACTGTCGAACTAGAAATAATATCCGTCAATTCATCTTTTAGTGCTTCACCATTAAGATTTTCAGTAGAGGAATAATAATTGTTCAGAAAACGTCCTTGACCAATGAGATCGACAGAGAAAGCCCCTCGATCTTCGGTAACAATAAACATTTCAGTATTGTGTAAGATATTTTGAGTAGGACCAAAAGTAATGTTAACTACTTGAGAATCAGCAGCTTCTAATATAAAGGTAAGCTCATCCGCATAAAAAGCAGGTGAGTGATAAGTATCAAAAAACTGAATATCTATGACCTTAATCGGATTTTCGGTATTATTTCGGACGACCAAAGGAAGGCTGGCTTCTTCTTGTTCCATCACCAACCCAAAATCCAGTTGTGCTTTGTCTGTAACAATAGATTGTCCTGTAAGCACACTTGCTCCCCAAAAGAGAAACCCTATAAAAAACAAAAAATAATATTTCATTAACTACCCTTCCATATTGTGTTTGACTAAATGAGCCTTATGAGTAAAGTTGAAATGTAGCTACTAACTTGATGATAAAAAACCTCAATCAAATATGAGATAATCATAATGTATGTGATAACAAATACATCGTCAAGAAACTGCTAATTGAGATAAGGATATAAGTGTTTGGACTTTTAGTGAAGTATCAGAAATAAAGTATTCCAAAATGGAATAATTTATTTTTGTTGCTTCACTTAATCCATCTCAAAGAATTTCATCTTTACAAAATAAGGTAAACAGAGTTGCTTGATTTAATAATTAATGAAGTGGCTTAGTTTTTCAATGTTAAGCTTAACTGGCATTTATGGCATAAAAGTGTTTGAAATGTGCCATGAGTAAAATGTGTTGTTTGGAGCAACCACTTGCTAAAAAAAGCAAGGATAAGGACTGAAGAGATGCCCAATTCTTAGTAAGAATATTGAGTGATTATTTTTAGAAGAGGGAGGTTACTACAGCTTTCCTTTTGAACTCAGCGTAAAAATACATATTTTGTTTGGGACTTGCACACTTTTTCCAACATTTTTTCATTAATTAACAAACAAAATTTTGGAGAGGAGATTGAGAGAGGCTTGGTAGGTTAAATACTTATAGGGATTTTAGCTTTTTATGTTGCAAAAAATAGCAACTTTTTTTGATTTATTTTTGCACTCTGTGAGGTGTAAACGCAATTCGTTAATGAACTTTTAAAGTTGCAGTTAGATAGAAGTAGAGACCTCTCAAAAATAGACCCGATAGTAGTGGTATCACTGCTTGGCTTTGCACCACAAGTCGAAAAGACTTGCGGTAGGGCGTGGCAGCAGTGATGAGAACGGATAGCGGGACTTTCTATTACGACGAAGCAACTGACCATTCTCTCCAAAAAAAATATAAAAAGAAAGGAAAAGATTTAACTTTGTAAGCCATTACTTAATCTTAAAAAGAACCACAGTATGAAACTTTATTATATTCTTGTTTATGTGCTGATTATCATAGGAGTTATAACGGCTTGCAAGACACAAAAGTTAAGCCAAGATTTACTCAATGTTCAACGTAAGTATGACCGTTCTCAAATAGTAGAAACCATCACTTTTGGCTCATGTAATAAACACAACAAACCACAGCCTTTGTGGAATGCTATTGTTGAAAATGATCCCAATATCTGGATTTGGTTGGGCGATAATGTGTATGGTGATACGGAAGATATGGAAGTGCTTAAAAGCAAATATATCACTCAAAAAATCAATACAGAATACCAAAAGTTGTATCAAAGTGAATGCGATATTATAGGTACTTGGGATGATCATGATTATGGCGTAAATGATGGAGGAAAAGAGTATCCAAAGAAGGAAGAAAGCAAACAAATTCTCTTCGATTTTTTAGATGTTCCTTCATCTGATCCAAGCCGTCAAAGAGTAGGAGCTTCTACTAGTTACATTTATGGTCCTAAAGATCAGCAAGTCAAAGTCGTTTTATTAGATGCTCGAAGTTTTAGAGATCCCTTAAACAAGAATGCCCTCAACCACAATATTCCGAATGAAACAGGAGATATTTTAGGAGAAGAACAATGGACTTGGTTGGAAGCAGAATTGAAAAATAGTACCGCACAAATTCACATCATTGGAAGTGGCATTCAGTTCTTACCCGAAGAACACCGCTTTGAAAAATGGGCCAACTTTCCAACAGCCAGACAACGTTTATTAGACTTACTCAAAGAGCATCAAGTTCCCTCCGTCATTATGCTAAGTGGAGATCGTCACATCGGCGAAATATCCAAATATAAAGATGCAGAAACCAATCAGGCGATCTATGAAGTTACCTCAAGCGGTATGACGCATTCCTACAAAGGCAACAGCAGTGAATCCAACCAATACCGTCAAGGAAACATCGTCAATGACCTCAATTTTGGGATGATTCAAATAGATTGGAGCAACTCAACACCCCAAATTTCCCTTCAATTGAGAAGCGAAAACAACGTCATAAAGGAAGAAGTAGAGGCGGTTTTTTAAAAAGTCTGAATCTATTGGTAGAAGTGATTGGAAACGTTATATTTGTAGCAGTTTTCAACTAAAATCCTGATAAATATGAAAAATATAGTTGTTTTATTAGCCATTTTAGGTAGCATTTCAAGTTTAGCACAAACTATTGAATGGGAAATGAATTATGGGGGAAGCTCTGCCGATGAACTAAAAGCCATCCAAGCTACTCCTGATGGCGGCTATCTTTTAGGAGGTCATAGTAGTTCCAATAATGGAGATATAAGTGGAAACAATGGCGGAACAGATGTTTGGATAGTCAAAATAGATGAGAATGGAGTGATTGAGTGGGAAAAAAACTATGGTGGAAGTGCTTTTGATGCACTCACAGATATATCTTCAACCAATGATGGCGGCTTTCTTTTAGGATGTTATAGTCAATCCAGTGATGGAGATGTTGGCGGAAATAATGGAGATGAAGATTATTGGTTGGTGAAAATAGATGCTTTAGGCAACATCCAATGGGAAAAAAACTATGGAGGAAGCGACTTTGATAAATTACATGTCATCGAATCTACCAATGATGGAGGCTATGTTTTAGGAGGCTTTAGCTATTCTTTAGATGGTGATGTCCAAAGTGGCAATTATGGAAACAATGACTATTGGTTGGTCAAGATAGATGCTTTTGGCAATGTTCAATGGGAACAACATTATGGAGGCTCCAATACAGATTTATTAAATGATGTCAAGCAAACCAGTGATGGCGGTTACATTTTGGCAGGAACAGCCCGTTCCATAGATTTTGATGTAAACAATAACCATTCTGTTCAAGAGTTTTGGATCGTCAAAACGGATGCTTTAGGCAACTTACAATGGGAAAAATCATTTGGTGGAACAGGAAGTGATGAGCTAGAAGCGATTCTCTTAACGGTTGATGGAGGTTTTTTATTAGGAGGGTACACTTTTTCCTCACCTAGTGGAGATGTTTTAGACAATTATGGAAACCATGATTATTGGCTAGTCAAAACCGATGCTTTAGGAAATATTGAATGGTCTCAAAACTATGGAGGAACCAATTGGGAACAACTCACAACTCTGAAACCATCTGCTGATGGAGGTTATCTTTTAGGAGGCTACTCAACCTCTAATAATATAGATGTGAGCGACAATTATGGTTCAAGAGATTATTGGATCGTTAAAACGAATGAATTAGGCAACATAGTTTGGGAGAGAAACCATGGAGGAAGTAGCAACGATGAGTTATATGATATAGAAGAAACGGATGGTGAAGTCTTATTAGCAGGAACAACTTGGTCATTCAATGGAGAAGTTTCTAACAACAATGGATTCAAAGATTTTTGGGTGGTCAAATTATATAATGATGCTGATAACTTTTGCAACCCCCATCCCCAAATCACCGCCGAGACAGGCGACATCCAAGTCGAAGACCCATGTTACGGAGCCATTTTGACCGCACCAGACAGCACACGCTTTCGCATCACAGCCCAAAATGATGGTTCTTTTACCACCGAAACTTTAGATTCTTCTCTATGTCAAGCCAATTTACAACTTACTGCCGAATCGGGAGATGCTTATATAGATAATGCTTGTTATGGCTTGGTTTTGGCTTCTCTGGATAGTTCAAAATATAGAATGAAGGTGGATAATGGTGGTTTTTTTAATACTGAAAAAGTCCTAATCCCCAATGCGCCACCCCAATTAGAATGGTCTCAAAATTATGGGGCAGGTGGTCGTGAATATTTAACTAGAGTAAAGCCCACAAGCGATGGAGGCTATATCATAGGAGGATTAAGCACTTCTGGATCTTTAGTGGGAAATGGTCAAGCGGATGATTATTGGGTGGTCAAAACAGATGCTTTAGGCAATATAGAATGGGAACAAGATTACGGCGGAAGTAACTATGAACAATTGCATGATTTACAACAAACTGTAGATGGTGGGTATATTTTGGCAGGATGGAGTCAGTCTTCTAATGGAGATGTTAGTAATCACTATGGAGGTGGTGATTATTGGGTGGTGAAAACCGATGCATTGGGCAATATAGAATGGGAAAAAAATTATGGTGGAAATTCTATAGAATGGTTATGGACCATTGAACCAACCAGTGATGGTGGATTTATATTTGGAGGAGAAAGTTTTACTTCTGCCAATGGAGATGTAAGTAATTCTAGTAATGGTAGCAGTGATTATTGGGTAGTCAAAACGGATGCGTTAGGCAATATAGAATGGGAAAAAAATTATGGTGGAAGCGATACAGACATCCTAAAAGATATAAGACAAACCAATGATGGAGGCTATATATTAGGAGGATGGAGTTACTCCGATGATGGAGATGTAAGCGGCAACAATGGACAATGGGACTATTGGGTCATCAAAACAGATGCCTTAGGCAATATTGAGTGGGAGCAAAACTATGGGAGAGTATTTGATGAGTATCTTATGGAGATTAAACCAACCAGCGATAATGGTTATATCGCAGGAGGTACAATACTAGGAACAGGATTGATTCGTACTTTTTGGGTGGTCAAATTAGATGCTTTGGGCAACATCGAATGGGAAAAATTCTACGGAGATTTTACAACAGACCAAGCCATGAGTTCTGTGATAGAAACCAATGATGGTGGCTATGTATTAGGGGGAATTGATTATGATGAAGAAAGTTTTTGGGTGGTTAAAATTGATGCTGACGGAATGGTAGAATGGGATGCCTATTATTTAGGACGCTCGTCTTTGTTTAATACAGATATGGAACTCACCTTAGATGGCGGATTAATTTTAGGAGGGCTAAGTTATACTTCAAATCTAGATATGAATGACAACAGTAATGGATTAGAAGACTATTGGATTGTCAAACTATCCAGCATACAAGCCAATCCCCAATGCGACCTCCATCCCCAAGCCTCCGCCCAACAAGGCGATCTCTTCATCGACCAATCCTGCTACGGCATCATTATGACTGCTCCCGATTCTAGTTGCTATCGACTCAAAGTTCTAAACGATGGAGCCTTAATCACCGAACCCGTCACATGTCCCCAATAAGACCCATTTCAATCGGATTGCTACCCAAGAAAAGAAGAGGCAATCCGATTGATAAAATAATAACTTACAAGTCTTATTTCTATATTTAAGTTTTGATTAGGAGCGAACATTCCATCTTTCATCGCAACGGAAAGTCCCGCTATCCACTCTTATAAATGCAGCCGATCTTCTACCGCAAGTCTTTTCGACTTGTGGTCTCAAGCATTGCATTTATACCGTTCCTATCGGGGCTATTTTGGAAAGGACACAACCTCTCAACAACTTGATCTTTGATAGAAACAAAACGTCCCATCGTCCCCAAAGCACGAAATGAACCACAAACGTCCCATCGTCCCCAAAGCAC
>JAHDBB010000338.1 GCA_020630635.1 Chitinophagales bacterium | reverse complement strand
GATTTTTGCTTCTTTGTATCAAGACAAAGAAGGCACAAAACAAAGAGATAAAAAAACACTTTCTTAACCCGAAATGCATGTTATGATAGGTAATGATAAAAAATAATTACATTTTTGGAGATGCAAAGATATAAAAAATGCCAGTAAAAGCATGGGGCGCATTTACTGGCAAAAAAGAAAAGTGTGTGTTGTTGATTTTCAGGCGAGCGCACTTTAAAAGGACTTAAAATGCCTTTCCTGAATTGTCGAAATATGATATGTTTATTGTTTTTTGAATGTATTTGTCAATACATTACTTAGGCTCATCATCATTAAGTTGTGCCTTCAAGTCCTCCAAGTCAGGATCCGTATCATCACCACCAGAAGAACTATCACTACCACCAGAACCGCCCATTCCCATCTTAGCTTTCAATGCCAACAAATCATCATCTGCTGATACATCAATACCTTCTAGCGCATTGTCGATTTCTGTATCCAAGTTGGTATTGGCGTTTTGAGCTAGTTGTTCATAAGATTCAGCAAGCGATTCTTGCTCATTTACTTTTTCACGCATTCTTTCCAACAAAGCAACCGTACTACTACTATCCACATCAGACAACTGCTTGTTGAGCTTTTTAGTAGCCTCACTTACTTTGACTCTAGATTTGAGTGTTTTCAACTCATTTTCCCAACTACCAATATTAGAGCGCAAGTTTTGGATTTTGGTTTGCATTTGATCCACACTTTTGCCCAAACGCTGGCTTTCTTTCAAAGAAGTCGCTCTAAGAGCCTCATTTTCTCTTTTACGAGACAGCGCTTCCTTAGCCAAACGTTCTGCTTCACCAGCATTCATTTCGCCATTTTGCGCTCTTTGGAGCAATGCCATCGCCTTTCTTTCGTAGTCTTTGGCTTTTTGGTCATACTGATCCGTTTCTTTTTTAGCACGAATAGACATCGCTTTTACACTAGCCAATGCCTCAACGCTTTTGTTCAAATCTTTTTTAAGGTCACGAATACCTTGTTCAGTCATTTTAATCGGGTTCTCTAATTTATCAATTCCCGCATTTACTTCAGCCTGACCAAGTCTGAAGATTCTTTTTAAAAAGTTCAATAATCCCATATTCTCTAAGATTTTGCAAATTCAATAATAGAATCAGAATATTCTCCCAATAAAAGAGTTAAGGAATGAATAGATGCTTCCAATTCGTTTAAGTCTAAATTTTCAGTTTGAAGTGTGTCTCTAAAGATCACCTTAGTGCCTGTTTCATCTAAGGCAAAAGCTCCATGAATAATGTCTCGATTCTTTTTCAACAATTCACACATTATTTCAGGATTTTTATCTTTTAATTCAAAGATAAACTGTTCAATAACAACAATCGGGTCTTCGCAAGCAATCATCATACGACTAATGCCGTCGCCTTCAGCTTCTATCACAAAGTAGCCTTCTTCTTCACTTTCTTCCATAATACTGATGCCTAAATCAAGCAAGTAGCCCTGAATTTTTCGGAATGTTTCGCTCATTATGAATTAACGTTTAAGTTGATTAATGAATTACATAGATAATGAGAGTATTAACTCTTTTTTAGAAGTTTTTGGTTCTAGGAGAGAACGGTTGTTACTCTTTCATCGCAACGGGTCTCCCCGCTATCCGTTCTTATTGCTGCTGCCCAGTTTTAGGTAGCCAACGCTTGATGCAGCAATACCACTACTATCGGGTCTATGTTACATAGGAAAGTACATTTTTCGTTCTGTAAAGTAATGATTGTACATTACTAAGGGACAAAAATAGAAATAAATTTTTTATCACAAGGCATAAATATCTATTTCATAGTAGTCTTTATTTTCAAATGAGCATTTTTGACAAAAAGTTCCCAAATATTTCACTAATGGGCATAGAAAAACCTGACAGGTCGCTTAACCCCTGCCAGGCTATAAACATGAAAACTAAAAAAAGAATAGTAAGTCTAATGACTACTATCCCTACTTTTTTAACGACTCTGCTAATATAGCATATTTTTTTTTAAATATCATCTATTTTTTTTGATATTAACAAAAAAACATATAACTCTTGTGCATTAACAAAAATAAAAAAAAGACCCGACAACAAAAATGCCATCGGGACTTATTACTACACACTAAACTAAATTACGTATGAAAAAACTATATTTTTTATTGCTTAGTTGTTGAAACACTCAAAACAGCATTGGAACTATCTTTAAGTAGCTTCTAAAAAGTTTGTTCTATATATACTAAAATTTTTCTTTCTTTAATTTATCTAAATCTCTAACGATCAATCTTTTACGATCAAAGTAGATGACATTTTTGTTACGCAATTCATTTAAAGTAACTGTAACGGTTTGGCGAGAGGACCCAATAATACTAGCGACTTCTCGGTGTGGAAAGAATTGATCAATCGACCATTCAAAACCTACCTTACGACCATTATTTTCTACCAAGTGAATAATAAAATCAATCACTCTCGTACGAGCATAGTCTGTGATTTGAGATTTCCACTTATTTTGGCAAACCAATAGCTTTTTGAGAATCAATTGATTGACAGCAATCCCTAAGGCTCCATTTTCAAGCATTACTTTTCTAAGACTACTCAAAGGCACCACTCTCAATGAAGTTTTTTCTTTGGCTTGTGCAAACTCGTCACGAGTACGACTACCCGTGAGTCCTTGTTCCCCAAAAATTTGACCCTTAAATAAGATAGAACTGATCACTTCTTCCCCAGTATTGTGATAACTCCCCAATATAACGCTCCCTCGCTCAATAAAGTACACCAAATCAGAAGAAGATTCTGGTTTGTAGATAAAAGCATCTTTTTTAAATTCCTCAACAGGAAAATTGTTTAAAAATTGTTGAAGATCAAATATCTGGTGTACTTCTGCTGAAGTAGAAATAGGCACTGTGGCCGATGTTCTTTCAAGGCTTAATCCGAAGTTCATTTTAAAAATTTTTAAGTGTTCTTTAATATAAATATTCCCTTTATAGCTCTAAGATAGTTGCAAAAACCTTACCAAGCCAAGTACAAAATAGCTTTGCTTCCAACAGTCTTTCCGAGTTTTTTTTTGGGTAATATTTAACCCAAACAATGATTTTGTGTTTTATTTATTTGATTTTTAGTTTTTTATATATTGTATTGAAGTGTAATTGTCGTACATAATTCAATTATTTCCGATAATAATAATATTTGTTTTCCAAAAAAAACGTTGAAAATTCTTCTAAAAAGAGCGATTTAGAGAGATTTGTGTTAATGTTTAATTATAAAATGATCCATTTTCTTCTATATGTTGGTCTAATTATTGTGGTTGGCTTGGGTTACCATTTGGCTGTCACAGACTTGGCATATTTTGAAGAAGTTTTTGTGAGAGAAGATGGATGGATTGAAAGTCTATCCGCTTTATTTTTGTTGATTTCTGCTTTGATCGTGTGGAGGCGCAGTTTTGCCTTTGCTGGAAAAGGAAACTGGAAAGCTTTTATGCTCTTATTGGGTTTAGGTGCAGTGTTCTTTTTTGGGGCGGGCGAAGAGATTTCATGGGGGCAGCGTATTCTAGGGCTGGAATCCAATGAGTTCTTTAAAGCCAATAATACACAGGATGAAATCAACTTTCATAATCTAGAATGGAAGGGTATCAAATTGAATAAGCTGATCTTTAGTCAACTTTTAGGGGTTGGTTTGGGCTTTTATTTGCTTATCTATAGAAGTTTGTACCAATTTTCGCCTCGTATTCGACAATTGAATGATGCTTGGGGGATTCCTATTCCTCGCTGGCATCAAGTCGGTATATTCTTTCTAGCAGCAGTTTTGGTCGTATTGATTCCTTCTAATAAAAAGTGGGAACTCTTAGAGTTTGCTTTGACTTTGGTGTTTTTATTGATTGTGTGGTTTCCTGTGGGAGATGAGTGACGAGTGACAGGTGACGAGTGACAAGTGACGAGTGACAGGTGACGAGTGACAGGTGACGAGTGACAAGTGGCGAGTGACAAGTGACAAGTGGCGAGTGACAAGTGGCGAGTGACAAGTGACAAGTGGCGAGTGACAAGTAATACATAAATTCTGCCAATTCTCTAAATTTTGGGAAATTCAAGTTAAGACAATTGACTGTTACTAAGAAGTTGAAACCTTAACGATCTAGCCCCGATAGAAGTGGTATTCGTGTAGCAGCGTTGGCTTAGGAAAACGCTGGCAACACGAATGAGAACGGATAGCGGGACTTTCTATAACGACGAAGCATTCAAACGTTCGCTCCAAAAAAGATAACACAAAATGAACTGCATTAATAATTGATCATTGACAATTAATCATTATAAAGTTCTTTCGCTCCAAAAAATTATCCAAATAACCAGCTAAGAATTTTGGAAATAAAGTTGCTGCCGTCTTCTAAAAATCCAGCAATACCTCCTAAAATGGTCATCAAAATAGAAGTGGCAATGAGAATGGGCCACCAACGAGACTCAAACCATTTGGGCGTACTGCTCATTTCAGGTTGAGTAGAAGTGGGGCGGGTTGGTAGAGGAGTAGAAGAGGTAGCAACTGGAGCTTGAGGGAGAGGAGCCGTCACTTCTGGAACATCACTAGCATATCGTTTTTGTCGGTCTTCTGCTCTTTCAATACCATCCAAAAGCGTATTGACTTGGAAGTCTTTGCCTAGTTTACCAGAAAAATAGGTGTCTTTTCCTGCTTTTTCATAACCCAATATCTCCGCAAAATCAACGGTATGCTTGCCATCTTCTGATAAAGGAATCAGTTCATTGATGGTGAGCTTTTCAAAACTGTCATGGATTCTGGTCAAATTATGACGAATCACCGCAAAATAATCCCGTTTTTGTTCACCTCCTACCAAGATATTGATCTTTTTGGCTTCCTCGTCAGCTTTAATAAGTGCAATTGCATTGAAGCGTTTGTTCTCTAATACAATGCCTGTTCTCCACAATAAGCGTTTATGCTTTCGTTCTTTAATGTCATCATGCATATCTACAATAAAACGAGGCATGATGGAACGAGGAAAAAAGTCGTATTGAAAAATGAATTGTAAGAGATTTTTTTCGTCAAAATGATAGCGGACTTCTTCAACATCCAATAAGTCGGGCAATAATAAGGTATGGTCATTGAGTCGATAACACAACTTGAAACGAGACATTAAGTTGATGATGTATTGATGGGTCGTATGAGGATAATCATATTCGACAATGGCTCGTCCTTTTTTGCGCTTTAAGATCGTGTCTAAATGCTCTAATTTTAAAATGCCATGTTGATCGGCCAATTCCTTAGAGTTGATAATTTTGTAAACGGCTTGTGTAACCCACTTGGGATTCAAAACGCTGGTTTGTTTGAGATTAATGTCATCACCAAAATGAAGCATTACGCCCAAGTCATTGAGGTATTCTAAAAGGGTGTTTTGAGCGTCTTTTTCCTTGATTTTATACTTTTGACAAAGAGCCAAATAATCATCATAAGTGATATAATCTTTATTGGTATTTTCCAATTGATTTTTGACAGAAAACCAGTCTAAACTCCAAGGCGTTTGTAAATGAGGCAACTGAAAAATGGTATTTTGAACCGCTTCTTCTAATTCCTCCATTCCTTTGCGATTCAAACAAGAGATGCGATAAAAACCAATGATCCCTTTATATTTTTCTTGTAAAAACTTTCGATTGACCTCAAAAGCAGGATTTTCATCTACCTTGTTAAGAACAATCAAAATGGGAGACTCTCCACCAAAACTCTCAATGTGTTTGAGCCAGTATTCTGTTTTAGCATCTTTGCGACTATCTAAGACGAGGATATAAAGGCTGCGTTTAGATAAAAAGAACTGGTGAGAAGCATGCATAATTTCCTGTCCTCCAAAATCCCAGTAATGAATCTTGATGTCATTGTTTTGATGACCTGTTTTGACACAATAAGTTTCGATATTGATCCCATGTGTTTGGGCTTCTCGTTTGTTAAAGTTTTTGCCCATCAATCGACGCATGAGCGAAGTCTTGCCTGCCCCACCATCTCCCACCAAAAGAACTTTCACTTCATTCAATGGACGAGATTGTTCTTTGATAGATTCTAGATAAGTACGAATGGCTTTATCTCCTTTTTTGAGAATCTCAATAGGGGGTTTTTCTAGAGGGTTTCCTTCCAAAAAGATACCTTCCAAACTAATGGCTCTTTCCCATTTAAACAATAAGTTGAGTTTTAAGGCTTTGGTTGGTAGATTGACAATCCAGTTGTTGCGAAGATCCAAGACCTTTAGCTTCTTGAGTTGATAAAAAGCTTCTGACCAATCCTTGATGCGATTGTCATTGAGATAAATGTAAACAAGGTTTTTGAGTTGATTAAAGTCTTGGGGCAATGAATGAATATGATTTTTACTTAGACTAAGAATTTCTAGGTTTTTGAGTTCCCGAACTTCATTAGGAACTTCAGTAAGTTGATTGTTAACGATGCTCAATTTTCGCAAACGTTTGAGTTTGGTAATGCTGATTGGAAACTTTTTGAGTTGATTGTTGTCTAGTACCAGTTCTTGTAAACGTCTAAATTCTGTCAAGATATTTTCAATTTTTTCAAATTGATTTTCAGCGAGATAAAGATGTTGTAAAAATTTTAGGTTGGTGAGTCTTCTTGGAAATTGATTCAGCGTGCATCCATTGAGATTGATGCCTTGTACTTTTTGTTGGTCATTGAGGGCATAGCTTTTTTCTTTCCATAGATCTTTGATGCCTACTCGATTGAGAGGGTAGCCAATATCTTTTTCAAGGAGTTTTATGATTTCAATGTCTGTCATAGTGGATAATACTCAAAAAGGGGAATTTTTTGCAAAGATAGCGATATTTGGTCGAGAGTCCATAGTTGATTATCCATAGTTTTTAGATTTGGGATGATGGATCATTTTTATGAGTCCACAGTTGTAGTTCTATTCGTGATTCCTAAGTTTTAGGAGCGAACGTTTGAATGCTTCGTTGTTATAGTTAAGTCCCGCTATCCGTTCTCATCCCCTTGTAGAGCAAATTCACGAATTTGCTCTACAAAGGGGATACCACTTCTATCGGGGCTAGGTCGTTGAGGTCGCAACCCATAGTGACTGAATTTTAA
>JAHDBB010000337.1 GCA_020630635.1 Chitinophagales bacterium | reverse complement strand
TATTTTGGGGAGAGAGGTCAAAGAAATTGCTATGGCTTTTGAAAAGGGATTGGAAATCACAACTAATAAATAATGGCTTCTGCATTGGGTAGTCTTTCAAATGTAATGCTATTTTAAGCGATGAATCTTTTGATAGCAAGGGAATGAATTCCCTCGCTCAGAAAGTCCGTAAAATAAGGGGCTTCCCTGCCGAAAATAATGCCCACTACTTGTTCTGACATAGATTGTATCGACAAAATTGGATGTTGAAAAAAAGAAGGATAGAAGTCGTGTCCTATTTAAAATAGACCTGATAGCAGTGGTATTGCTGCGTTTGTAGGTTGGCGTGGATTGTGGCAAGGCAGCAGCAATAAGAACGGATAGCAGGGAGACCCGTCACGATGAAAGAGTAATAACCGTTCTCTCCTAAAAATCAACTTTTTTATACAAAAAAACCACCTCTCAATTAAGAAAGGTGGCTTCATCCTACTAATGAAATTAATTCAAAGTGGATGTAAATATCAATATAAGTAGCGGGTGTCGCTATTCATAAAAATGTCCTCATTTATTGAAATAAGGAAACGTAAAATCTAAATAAAAAAACTAATTAATTATGAATTATTTTTAGTAATGATAAAAAAACAACTTCCGCATTTTAACTGGTACGCCAGTCCGATGCGATACTTTCCGATGTATTTCCGAGATGTCGGACCAGTTCAAAAGCCTCGTCTTAGCCCTGCTATGCCGAAACGTCGGACCGCTCCGTTTTTTGTCGAGTCGTCGAACCGCTCTCCATCAAAAAGTCTCTTTGTTACAAATGAGGAATTTATTATTTAACCATTACTTAAGGTAATGTACTTTCTATAATATAGTTGGTAAAGTTGTTAATGTTGGCAGGATGTGATAAGACATTGAAGAAAATCACGTTGGGGTCATTGGATGCTCCTTGATAAATCGCATCACAACTCATATTGATGTCTCCTATGTGATAACCTGTACTGATGTAATTAATATCACTGCCAGTATTATTTTCGTCTTGTAAAATAGAGAAGAAAATCTCTCCTAAATTGTTGTTGGCTCCTTGAAATGTAATGTTGTTGCTGCTATTGGTTGCACCTGCCCATAAAGCCATTTTGCCATTGCTCATTTCACATTGAGCAAAAGAACCGTAAGTTTCCATATCGGGAGAAGTAAAGTCAAGAAGAGCTGCATTTTCTTTAGAAAGGAAAACAGGTAATTGAGTCATTGCTCCTAAGTGGTTTCTATGACGAATGGCTACTTGATAATATCCTTCTTCTAAAGAAGGAAAGGCTAAGGTAGAAACTCCATCAGCCGCTACTACATCTCCATCGGCTTGTAATAAACCCGCAGCCGTTTCTAAAATAACGGAAGGATCATTTTGATCTCTTACTTCTATCAATATCCAATCAACAACTGCATCGTCTCCTTCCACTTCAAATATCGTATCATCTGTGGTTTCTCCTCCACCTTGACCTACATGCTCAAAGTTAGATAAACTGCTATAAGGTTCTGTTGTAGGAATCAAGGCTTCTTGTCTCAGATCTGCTCTCATTTGTTGAGCATTGTCGCTATCCAACATTGCTCCTTGTAACATGACACGGGTGAGCAATTGTATGCCTCTATCAAGAAAGATTTCTTCAAAGTCGTTGTCGTCTTCATCAATGGGTGAATTGTCTTGCATCATATCGTTATGGTTATCAAAAAGATCATTGGGTACGGTAAAGCCTAAACCTGTATTGTTGTCAGGAGTCGAGTCATCATCATCTCCACTATCAGAACTAATTTCCGCCCAATTGATATATTTTCCTGTGCCTAAAACATCGACTGTAGCCGAAATAGATAATTCTATAAATGCTCCTGCCTCTAAATCACTTAATTGCCAAGAAATCACTCCATTGTTGTGTGTACCAGCATTGTCTGCACTAACAAAATTCATACCAGGAGGTAAACGATCCATTACCGTATAATTGCCAGAATTAAGCTCTCCTTGATTGGTAACTTTGACAATAAATTGGACTGTATCTCCTAATTCAACAAGAGAGTTTTGTTCGGGAGCCAATATTTTGATAAGAGCCAAATCGTATTCACAACCGCCATCAATAGAAGTTTGTACAGTAGTCATGGCTGTTGCCGTACATCCATCTTGTGTAACTGTTACCGTATAAGTTCCTGCTTCAGAAACGGTAGGATTTTGCATAGCAGACGTAAAACCATTTGGACCGATCCAGCTATAAGAAGAGTTAGCAGGACCTGTTGCTGACAATTGAACACTATTTTGTTCACAAGTAATTGGACCATTGTTACTAGCAGTTGGGTTAATGTCTTCTATATCACTTAATACTGTTGTAGAAGCTTGTCCTGTACAACCATCTTTGGTGACGGTGACGGTATAAGTTCCTGCTGTATTGATGGTAGGACTTTGTAGAGAAGAGGTAAAGCCATTCGGTCCAGTCCAACTGTAAGAAGAATTGTTGGGACCAGTTGCAGATAATTGAACACTATTTTGTTCACAGGTAATTGGACCATTATTACTAGCACTTGGATTTACATTTTGAATATCATTTTGTACCGTTGTAGAAGCTTGTGCTGTACATCCATCTTTCATAACGGTTACAGTATAAATTCCTGCTGTATTGACGGTAGGATTTTGCATATTGGAGGTAAAACCATTTGGACCGACCCAACTGTAAGAAGAATTGTTGGAACCCGTTGCTAATAGTTGAACACTATTTTGTTCACAGGTAATTGGTCCATTATTATCGGCTGTTGCAGAAATATCTACGACTGTAAGTTCTACTGGGTCCATATCCATCAAACCTTCACAATCGGTATATTTGACCTTATAAGTACCCGGTTCACTCACTGTAATACTGGAATTATTAGATATAAATTCACCATCAGGTCCTATCCATCGTAAATTTGTTTGGGTTTGTGGAAGAGGTTGAACAGCTAGGTTCATAAAGACTTCAGAACATCCTCCAAATGTACCTGCTGTCCAAGCACCTAAACCAAATAAACTACCATCGCCGCCTACTCCATCTCCTAAGCCAACGTCAGTACCTTGCCATTTTTCTTCAATAGTAAGCACTTCCCCTCCTACTGTAACCGTACCACTAAATGAAGTATAGTAATGTGAAACATTGACTATGTTTTCAACATAACACGCACCAGTAGAGATTTCACCATTATTTGATTTTCCAGATAGTGAAAGATACAATTGTCCTGTTTGTCCATTACTAGTATTGATAATACTACCTTCAATAATAGCTGTTCCATTGGTAAATTCTGTCATATACAGATCACTACCAGCCGTCCAAGGATTAAAAGGCAAGGGAGCTCCGTCCACCCAAACACAGCTCTCTCTTTGAAAAAGAACGCCATAGTAACCAAGACAAGTAGCATTGCTATTATTTACTTGATAATAACCAGTAATATCTGAACAATCACTTTCCTGAAGTATATTAGCCGTTAATGTAACCGTTTGTCCAGGACAAATCGTTTGGTCAGGACCTGCACTTACTTGTACCTGAGCATTGGCTATAAAGCTAAAGAATCCCCAATATACCAACAAAAAAAGCATCTTGGAGAAAAACAGTTGTTTGTAAAATAAAAATCTCATAATTAGGTATTAATTAAATGTTTTAAAATAAAAATATTATTTCATAAGTATTGTCTTATTTTTAGGAGACAGCGGAGGGAGTTTCATCGTTACAGAAAGTCCTGCTATTCGTTCTTATTGCTGCTCTAGCCTTTCTTGAAACAGATGCTATCTGTTCCTACAATGCTAAACTTCACAGCAATACCACTGCTATCAGGTCTAGTTTGCACAGTCTAAATGTTGATGAAAATGTCTGATGAATAGGAATCAAATAAGATGGTCATAAATGCTTTGATTTTGATGCTTTTGCCCTTTCTATAAGGAGAAGCATTTATGATTACAATTCCAAACTTAATTATAGGAGGAGATATGTGTTTTAAAACACCTACTGGTAAGATAAATTGCTTGTAGATCAATAAAAAGAGGGGAAAAAACAGGGAAGATAGCACCAAAAATTTTATACAAAAATAATTTTTTTTCAAGATAGTTTCTTGGCACTTTTTTTCATATAAGCTATTTTCTGACTTATTTTTCATTTCAATATTCAATTGATAATGAGACTTTTATACTGGCGATGTTTAATATTTTCTTAGGTTTTCATTTCATTTACAGTACCATTTTGATTATTGAATAAATCGTCAATCTATTTCAATGTTATTAAAATATCTCCTGCTTGTCTAAAAAAGACAAACAGGAGCTTCTAACATAAAAAAACTAATTATGAATCACTTAAAGTTGTATGTTTTGTAGAGTAAATACAAGGCTTTGAAATATCTTTGAATATACATAACGGCAAACCATTTTTAGATTCCGAAAGTCGAAAAGACTTTCTTGCATTTAGAGCCACAAGTCAAAAAGACTTGCGGGATTGAGTGAAATTGAGAAATAAAATGATTTTTGAAAAATCTAAAATTAAAATGCCTTTATGTATACAACCTAATTACAGTGTCAGAAAAATTGATTCGTGTTTTTGTTTGTTCAAAAGCGACTCATTTTATCTTCAGCAAGGGAATGAATTCCCTCGCTCAATAGAGTTCAAATGAGTTGAAAATAACGGACTTCTCTCCCGAAAATAATCATAAAGACTGTTTATTATGATCTTAACGACTTATTGGGTTGTCTGAAAAGGAATGAATTAAAATACATTAGTTTCTTTTGAACGAGGAACTATTATCTCTTGTACACTCCGTACGATTTGCTCATCTAAAACCTGTAAAAATTAATCTGACAGTGTACTAAGGAATTTACCAAAAGGCATAATTTATTTCTTTGTCATCATAAAATATCTCCTGTCTCTCAAATAGACAAACAGGAGATTAAAAAACAACTATTTATGAATCATTTTAAGGTAAGGTACTCTGTATAATAAAGTTGGTAAAGTGATTAACATTAGCAGGATGTGACAGGACATTAAAGAAAATGCAATTAGGATCATTATCTGCACCTTGATACACCGCATTACAATTCATATTTACATCGCTCATGTAATAACCTGTACTGATGTAATTAATATCACTTCCTGTATTATTGTCATCTTGTAAAATAGAGAAAAAGATTTCTCCTAAGTTATTGTTGGCTCCTTGAAAAGTAATATTGTCACTACCATTGGTCGCTCCAGCCCATAAAGCCATTCGCCCATTGGTCATCGCACATTGAGCAAAAGAACCGTAAGTTTCCATATCGGGAGAAGTGAAATCAATAAGAGATGCATCATCTTTAGAAAGATAAACAGGCTCTTGTGTCATCACCCCTAAATGATTTCTATGACGAATCGCTACTTGATAAAAACCTTCCTCTAAAGAAGGAAATGTCAATGAAGAAACACCATCTGTTGCAACTATATCACCATCAGCTTGTAATAAACCAGCAGCCGTTTCCAAAACAATTGAAGGATTAATTTGATCTCTTAATTCGATTAGGATCCAATCAACCACCGCATTTTCTCCTTCAATTTCAAATACAGTATCATCTGTGGTTTCTCCACCACCTTGTCCAACATGCTCAAAATTAGCAAGACTACTATACGGCTCTGTTGAAGGAATCAAATGTTCTTGTCTCAAATCGGCTCTCATTTGTTCTGTATTATCACTCTCCAACATCGCTCCCTGCAACATCACACGAGTCAATAATTGCACACCTCTATCAAGAAAGATTTCTTCAAAATCATTATCGTCTTCATCATTAGGCGCATTATCCAACATCATATCATTATGGTTATCCACCAAATCATTAGGAGCCGTAAAACCCAAACCTGTATTATCATCAGGAGTTGAGTCATCATCATCCCCACTATCTGCGCTAATTTCAGCCCAATTGACATGTCTCCCTGTACCCAATTCATCCACAGTAGCAGCAATAGACAACTCAACAAATTCACCAGGAGCTATATCTCCCAATTGCCATGTAACTACATTGTTGGTATGTATTCCACCATTATCAGCATCTACAAAAGTCATACTAGTAGGTAAACGATCTGTCACCGTAAAATCACCAGAATTAACCTCTCCTTGATTAGTAACTTTGACAATAAAGTTGACCGTATCTCCCAGTGCAACAAAAGTATTTTGTTCAGGAGCAAGTATTTTGATAAGAGCTAAATCATATTCACAACCACCATCAATGGTGCTTTCTACAATCGTTGATGCTTGTGCAGTACACCCGTCTTTGGTGACAATAACGGTATAGACACCAGCAGTAGAAACAGAAGGATTTTGTTCTGTAGAAGTAAATCCATTGGGACCTACCCAACTATAAGAGGAGTTAGTAGGACCAGTAGCAGACAATTGAACACTATTTTGTTCACAAGTAATTGGTCCATTATTACTAGCATTGGGATTAATATTAATAATGTTGGTTTGTACAGTAGTAGAAGCCTGTCCTGTACATTCATTTTTTGTAACAGTAACAGTATAAATGCCAGGAGTAGAAACTGAAGGATTTTGTTCTGTAGAAGTAAATCCGTTGGGACCTACCCAACTATAAGAAGCATTAGTAACACCACTACCCGACACCGAAAGCTGAACCTTATTGTCTTCACAGGTTAAAGGACCATCATTACTAGCTGTTGGGTTGAGATTAATTATATTGCTTTGTACAACAGTCGTATCTTTAGCGACACACCCCTCACTACTAACAACTTTCAGAATATAAGCACCTGTTTGAGAAACAGTCGGATTTTGTTGAGTTGATGTATAATCATTCGGACCTTTCCAACTATAAGTACCATTGCCCGAACCATTTAATTGTACACTATTGTTATCACAGGTGATAGGTCCATTATTAGAAGCAGAAGCAGTAGCACTATTGACAGTTACATAGATAGAAGTACTAGATTCACATCCATTTTGTGTAACAGTTGCTGTATACGTACCGGCTTCATTCGTTTGAATACTTCCTAAATCAAGTGCATTACCGGCAGGATAAGTTCCATTCGGTCCAGTCCAAGTAACTGTACTAACATTAGGATTAACACTTAACATGAT
>JAHDBB010000336.1 GCA_020630635.1 Chitinophagales bacterium | reverse complement strand
ATTTGTGGCAAAAAACACACCTGATCCGCATTCATAACTCATCATTTATCATTCACCATTATATTGACTCACTCCTTTTTCACACCAAACACTCTTTGCCTCTATCGCCTTTTGTAAAAGCTGGTCATTCTTATTCAATGAACTAGCTGTCGGATTTTCTGGATGATAGAGATGGTAAGCCACTGCTGCACACTTAATATTTTTGCGTTGGACTCCGCTATTTAATAAACGCACCACAAACTCAGAATCTTCTCGTCCCCAACCTTGAAAGTCTTCATTGAATCCATTGATACCATAAACATCTTCTTTCCAAAAAGCCATATTACAACCTCGAACACCCACATGGGTATTTTTTTCTTTGGATAAAATCTTGGATAAAAACGAGTTATTGATGGCATTTATACGATTGGTGATGCCTGACTGAAAAGGCGAAAAATCAATCTTTTGAGTCTGAATGCATTGGTGTGTCAAGTCTTCTGAAAGTAAAACTCTTGAGCCTTGAATGAAGTATTTTTTTTGAGCATTTTGAAGATGCGTTTGTATGAAGGATGGATGCAAAATCATATCGCCATCTATGACAATGAGATAGTCGCTAGAACTGGCAGCAATCGCTTTATTGCGGATTTGGGCGAGTCGAAACCCTACATCTTCTTGCCAGATATGTTGAAAAGGAATGGGACTGTTTTTTGCAAAATTGGCTAGTAAGGATTGAGTAGGCATTCCAGAACCATCATCAGCCACCAATACTTCATCGGGTAATTGTGTCTGTTTTAGTAAACTGGAAAGTACTAAGGATAAAGCATCAGCCCGTTTGTAGGTGGTGATAATTAAAGAGGTGGTAAACTGTTCCAAAGACTCAACTTTTTTTCAAAAATACAATAGAACATTGTGTTTACCAACTTTAAATCTATCGAAAGAAATGGTGTCCTTGCTTGTCTAGACCTGATAGTAGTGGTATGCGTGTAGAAGTGTTGGCTTAGAAAAACTTAGCCACACGCATAAGAACGGATAGCAGGAAGCCCCGTTGCGATGAAAGAGTAATAACCTTTCTCTCCTAAAAATAAAAAAACCTGCTTGCTTGCACAAACAGGTTTTTAAAATCATTGTTTCAATTTGGTTTACTTATTAATAACCAATTTATGGATGCTTTGTAAATCACTACCATTGTTAAGGTTAATAAAATAAACACCATTTGCAAAGTCGCTTGTATTGATTTCTGTATAAGCATCAACACCTTCCACTACTTGATAAACGACTTTACCTGTAACATCTAACAATGTTACTGTAAGAGGCGCATCAGATTCAGTAAGGTATTCGATCACTACAAAATCTTTTGCAGGATTTGGATATACATTTACATTGGCTGCATCCGCTAATCTTCCTCCAGGAGCTGCTAAGAATGTATCAATGCCCGAATAATCTGAACAATCTGCTTTTACTCGCCATTCGTAAGTAGAGTTTTTACTCAAACCATTAGCAGTCATTGAAGTATTGCTAGTAGAACCTGTACTCCAAGAAGAAGTTCCTTGTATTCTCAATTCTACTGTATACTCTGTAGCACCACTTACTGCATTCCAGCTTAAAGTAGCTTTTTTGCCACCTGCAAAAGGAGAAGCATCCAATCCTGTAGGAGCATCACAGTTGCCAGTAGGCGCACAAGGATCACAGCTACCACCACAATCAACACCTGTCTCGTTACCATTTTGAACACCGTCATCACAGCTTGCAGTAGGCGCACAAGGATCGCAGCTACCACCACAATCAACACCTGTCTCGTCACCATTTTGGACACCATCATTGCAGCTTGCAGTTGGACCGCCACCGCCGCCAGTGTCACCACCACAGCCACCAGAACTCAATAAACTTTCTCTAGCTCCACCTGGTGCAAAAAGAGCTAGCATTCTAGACTTTTGACCTTGTGTGAATAGGTTCATACAAGCATCGTCAGAGTAATCCATATAGTTTTGAACCATATCCGTAGAACTACAAGAAACGTGACCTGTCGCACAACCATAGTTGGCAGCATCAGAAGTAGGTGTGTCACTTACAAAATCATCTGCACTACATGCACCGTCTCCCCAAATGTGACGTAAATTTAACCAGTGACCAACTTCGTGAGTTGCTGTTCTACCTAAGTTAAAATTACTAGCAAAAGGATTTTGAGGAGCACGTCCAAAGTATTGGTAGCCCATAACCACACCATCTGTATCAGCAGAGCCACTACCAGGGAATTGTGCATATCCCAATAAACCATTGCTTAGATTACCTACCCACATGTTAAGGTATTGGTCAGTAGGCCAAGCATCATGTCCACCAGAGCTTGCGAATTTGATGCCGTCAGTAGAGTAGCTAAAAGAACGTTTTTTAGTGCTTGTTCTTGTGATACCAGTAGTTGGATTACCGTCAGGATCAACAGAAGCTAAACAGAATTCGATTTCTGTATCCGCAGCCTGTGACCAGGTATTGTTGGCATCTGAATTGGTACGACGAAAATCTTCATTCAATACATCAAGTTGAGAAAGAATTTGAGCTTCAGAAATATTTTGGCTGCTACTACGATATACTATGTGAACAACCACAGGAATCGTAATCACTCCATTTTTTTCTTCTGCTTGATGAGTTTGCAAGTATTCGTTGGTAAACTTTTCGATCTCTTGCATTCTTTCTTCAACAGTAGGATCTTGGTCCATTTGAATCTCCAAAAGATTTTGAGATGAGCATCGTTGGAACTCTTCTCCATCTCCCAACAACATAGGACCTTGTGCAGTTAAAAATAAGGGGGACAATAAGAGAAGTAGTCCCCAAAGTTGAATAAATTTGTTACTCATTTTCTATAACTTTAATTATGAGAATATGGCTTTACGCCTTGTGTGTAGTCTATATCTGTTGTGTACATTATAGGGGAAGAATAATGTAGTAGTTTGAGGAAGTAGATTTAAAGAAAATTGAGTATAATTCAATTAGTTTTCGGTTGAATTGTTAAATATAAAGGAATTTGGGGGGAAATAAAAAAATTTGGAAACTATATTTTTGTTTGGATTTATATTTTCGACAACAAATTACCAATTTACAACTACATTTGTAATCTATTTGTTATACATTTAAAAAGGAATCATCTATAACAAAGCAGCTTCCTTTGAGTTCTTAACTTTGCTTCAAATACATCTGCAATTCGCTCAATCCTTCCATCGCACTTTCCAGCATTTTTTGTTGAGTCAGATTCTCTTGAATATTGCTTTGACGATTGAGATATTGAAGAATTTTATCCAATTCATTGGTCTTTTGAACCAGATGATAATAGTTGTTTTCATGCACCATCGTCTGTTTTCGATCCACCACTTTTTCGACAGGCACAGGAATTTTGACTTTTTCGGGAAGACTTTTCAAGATTAAAACAACATACAATGACTCCCCTTCTTGATCTTTGACCAACGAAAAAATACTTTCGGTTTCTAGTAAATCCTTGTCTTTGGTCAACCAATACTTGGTCGTATTGTAATGTGTCAATTGTTGATTAAACAAGCTTTTATAAATCTCTTGATCCACACTTACATTATCTTGAGGAATAATTTGGCAAGCATTCATTTGACGCAAATCTCTAGCAGAATACCCCAGCATTTTGCACAAAGTCATATTGATGTCCACCATCTCATAATCTTGATTGATGACCGCAATCCCTACAGGTGTATTGAGAAAAACCTGCTCATACAACTTGGCATAATTGAATACATTGGACTGTAAATTCTTGTTGCGATGCGTGAGATGATTGCGTAAACTCCAAGTATAATGCATGGCCAAAGCAGTAATTCCGACCATTAGACCATACAAAGGGACTTGAATAAACAAAGTCTCCGCTAAAACCAATGCCATTAAATTGATAAAAATAAAGCTGGCTATATACAAAAGGTATTGAGGACGATAACGAATGAAAAAACTAAGTGCAAAAGCTATAATCAAATTGAGATAAGAAAGCTCGGTAAGAAAATTTTGCTGGATGGTTTCATGAATGGCAAAAACCAACAAAACCAATGCGCCACCACAAAAAAAGTGGGATAAATAGTTTTGAATGGGTGTGACAAAATAAGATCCAACGATAACACTCATAGCTATAAATGCTAAAGTTGAAAGTCCTATAAATGTAATTTGATTTGTGGTTACAAAAAATAGAAGTAATAGGCAAATCAACCCAATACTTGCCAAGCCTAAGCGTTGGAAATGCAACCCTTGATAGTCATAAGTATCAAAAAAATGTTCTCGTTCCACCTTATCAGAAATTTTGAAGATATACCAATGGTGTTCATCCCAAATAGTTGTTTGGTCTGTACAAGATGGAGGAGTATCAGTATTGAGAGGAGGTTATGTTGTAGTAGTAAAGAAGGAGGGATTAGTTGATTATCTTGTCCCTCTATATCAGCAAAAACCAAACCATATTATCAATGAAATGTTTTTTTTCCCAAGATAAATCTAAATTCCGATCTAAGAAAAATCATTTTTTGATTTCTTTAGGACGAATTTAAAAATAAAATAAAAATCATCCTTAAAATCACTAAAAATTGACAATCAAAACATTATACATAAAATCCAAATGCCCAATAATTGATATAAAAACTATTTTATAACTTTTAAAAAAAAAATTCAGAGATAAAAAAATCTATCCACGAGACAAACAAATTTCAAAAAAAATCAAGCCTACTGCCTAGCATTGTATAGAGAAAGAGACACTTATACAATCAAAAAACCACCAATTATTCTTGGTTAGCGGGCGCACCTTCCATATCATTCACCAGCTTTTCCAGCGACTTATTTACCTTATCAATTTTTTGGCTCAAGTCCCGTTCTGCTCGTTCGACCGCTTCCTCATCCGTTTCATCTTCCTTTTTCAATTTGAGTTTTTCCAGCAAATTATCTAATTGTGTCTTGCGTTTATTAAGATCCTGAATCTGTGTAGAATACTTTTCGCCCATTCCTTTGGCTTCTTCCGCAAGCGACCCAATCGAATCACCAATTTTATTAAGGGCATCATCAAAAGACCCATCTTTGACCTTATCTTTACTAGATCGAATGATATTGCCCACCGTTTTACTGGTCTCTTTTACATTCTCAAACAAGTTTTGACGCAGAGCTTTTTCATCAGGAGAACCCCAAAATTGCACATACACAATCCATCCAATCACAAATAAGATCAATAAAGAAAATAATCGCCGAATCATAGTTTTTTATTTTTATTTTTTTAGGAGCGAAAGGTTTTAAAAGTCAATAGTTAAACAGTCGATAGTCCATAGGCGGTTCAGCTTGTGATAGTTTATTTTTAGGAGCGAAAGGTTTTAAAAGTCAATAGTTAAACAGTCGATAGTCCATAGGCGGTTCAGCTTGTGATAGTTTATTTTTAGGAGCGAAAGGTTCATTCCTTCGTCGTCATAGAAAGTCCCGCTATCCGTTCTTATCGCCAAGCCACCCGAACCCTTTAGCCAACACACTTTGGCGATACCACTTCTATCGGGGCTAGTTGGTTAAGGACAGACAAAACCGAAACGTCCCTTTCGTCCCTATTTTTAAAACGTCCCATCGTCCCAAAACCAAGAAAAGAACCGCCTTCGTCACCCGTCACCTAAATATAGACAAAAATGTCATCTTTTCACCTCCAGCCAATAATATTTTTTTTGCCATAAATTTTCCAAAGTAGTAGAACCCTTAAAAGTTCTAAAGTTTAACTCCAGTCCATAAACCAAGCGCAAATAATGATACAACATCGTATTGGCATAATCATCTGACAACCACAAGATATTGGGATTGCCTTGTGTATTCTTTATAAACTCTTCAAAAACCCTCGTATTGCCTACTGCTTCCAATTGTTGAGGATAAGAAGGAAACAACGTCATCCAACCAAAGGTAAAAATATAGCAGTTTTGGGGATTAAAACGAATCGTTTTCAAAGGATCTAAATCCGCAAAAAAGGTAAAAACCGCTGGTGTAAAAATATACGTCTTTCCTTCCGTTTGATTAATTTCCTCAAAGGCTTGTAACTGTTTTTCTTGGCTGATAGCAGTATCTTTCAGAGGCTCTTTTAACTTTTGAATATCTTGATGTAAAAACGGCAATAATAAGAGTAATCCCCAAACTGCTACTTCATAAAAGGTATCTTTTGGACGATTGACTTGATACAAAAAACAAAAAGAGGTCAAAGTCAATCCCATCAGCATCGGCTGAAAAACCCGATTATTCATTTTGAGTTGCATACTGATGCCTACCAACATGACCCAAAAGATCAAATGTAATAATACGAAAAACAACAAGCGTCTTTTATATTGTTTGTACCTTAAAACATCCCAAAGCAAACATAAAAAAATCCAAATATTTAACCCTACCAAAAGTTTAGACATTAATAATTTATCCTTTAATAACCAACGAGTTTTTTTAAAATTATTTTGAGAAAAAACAGGCTCTGACAGATAATCATTAGACGTTAATTTGGTGAGATTTTCAGCCGTCATGATTTGTGGGTCTCCCCACATAAAGTTATACAAAGACCATCGGATTATCGAATCTCTGGGCGTACTATTGGGAGGAATTGTAGTCAATCCTTTGCTTAAATGAACCGCACTTGATTTGGCATGATAGCCTTGTTCTTCTTCACTCATCAAAAAGTGTTCTCCTATCATAAAAAAAAGAAGAATCAATGCAATCGGCATAAGAGGAAAAACAGCCCTTTTAATATTGGAAAAATTCAAAGAGTTTTCTTTATTGAGATGCCATAAAAAATAAAAGGGAATTAATAATCCTAGTGACAAATAAACTGCCATAAATCGAGTCAATAATGTCCAAACAAATAAAATCAGTAATATAAACGTAGTAAAAGAGGAAGGTTTTTCATTCTTATCAGTCACCCATAAATAAGCGATCAAACTACTAAAACTTAATAATAAAACGGTCCTCGTATAATTGAACCAAACTAAACTGGGCAGAATGCCTCCCATAAAAAATAATAGACCAAAAAAGATGCGTCCCCATAAGGAAAGATGCTTTTTCAAAATCGCATCAATCAATAAAAAACTTAAAGTGCTGGCTACCCAAAACATTCCATAATGAATCCAAGCATACCAAGCAATATTGGGAAA
>JAHDBB010000335.1 GCA_020630635.1 Chitinophagales bacterium | reverse complement strand
TGTACTGTAATATTTGCAGTACACCTTTTTTTATTTTTATTCGTCTTATCTTTGTAGCTTTTATTACTTTTTAGGAGCGAAAGGTTTGGTACTTCGTCGCTACAGAATGTCCTGCTATCCGTTCTTATTCGTGTGGCTAGGTTTTTCTAAGCCAACGCTTCTACACGAATACCACTCCTATCAGGGCTATTTTGTAAGGTCTCAACATTGAAAAAAAAAGGCATATAAGCCTCAACCTCTCAAATAGGTAAGGAATGAAAAGCTGTCCCTTACGGTTCCACTTCTGGGACTAAGAAGTCCCAACCTTAACCAACTAGACCCGATAGTAGCGGTATGAATGCGATGCGCTGGTTGCCTAAAACGCTGGCGCATTCATAAGAGCGAATAGCGGGGAGACCTGTGGCGATGAAAGAGTAATAACCGTTCTCTCCTGTAAGGATTGCTATAAAAATAAATATTCATTTTTAGCGTTGATATTTTCTGATATATTTCGTTAAAAAGCCTCGTCTTAGCCCTGCTATGACTACATTTTTTGCCTTATCTATCAAAAAATCTCTTTACTAAAATTTGTATATTTATTTCTACAACAATCCTAAAAAACAAAAAAAGAAATTGAAAACCCGTATCAAGCAATAAAAAAAACATTATGCTAAAAAAACTATCTCTTATCCTTTGTACTTTGATGTTGGTAGTCGTCTGGAATATCCACGCTCAATTGGCTCCCAACAGTGTTGCCACCAACTTTGCATTGACCGATCTTGATGGACAAACGCACGTATTATATGATTATTTAGATTTGGAAAAACCTGTTATTATCAATGTATTTGCGGTATGGAGTCCAGCTAGTTGGTTTTATACAGAAAATGTTATTAATCCAGCGTATGAGCTTTATGGACCGAATGGCGACAACTCTATTACCTTTTTATCCATCGAAGCCGATGATGCGACCAATGATGACTTAGCAAATAATAACTCGTATGGTGATTGGCAAGGACTCATCCCTTATCCTATCATCAATCAATCAGGCAATTTTGCCAACGATTATGCCATTGCCAATGATGGAACCAGCTATCCCACGATTTACATTGTTTATCCCAACCGTTTAGTAACTCCTTTACCCATTGATCTATTGACCTCTGATCCTGACTTGGTTGCCGAATATGCCGACCCTGCCAACTATAATTATCTAGTACCAGGCGGAGCCAACAATGTAGGAATTGTGAGTTACAATGGTCCTGATACCTATTGTCAAAACTTGCCAGTTAGTTATTCCGTTCAAAATTTAGGAAGCCAAACCTTAACGAGTTTTGAAGCATCCTTACTCAATAACGGAGTGGTCATTGGAAGCGAAAATTGGTCAGGCAGTTTGAACTCTTATGAATTAGCAGAGTTAGATTTTGGCTTTTACATGTTTGATGATGATGTAAATTTACAATTGATCTTGACCAATCCCAATGGAGTAGGAGATGAGCTACCAGAAGGTAACATTCTGAATAATACCATTACGACAGCAACCAATATTGGAGAGGCGAATATGCAATTGGAATTGACAACTGACTTATCACCTGAAGAAATTACTTGGTTAATTTTGGATACAGAAGGATTTATTATTTATCAAAATGAAGCCTTAGAAGCTGCTGAATCATATAGTCATACTTTTACTTTTGAAAACGAAGGTTGTTATCAATTTGCCATTATTGACAGTGGAGGCGATGGATTATCGACAATTAGTAGCAGCATTTCTTTATCGTACAATGGCGTTGTTTTATTTGACAATCCTGACTTTGGAGAAAGCGAACTTATTTTATTTGAAGTCGAATTTCCAGCCGATCCCATTAGTGTAGCGATTGATAATTATGATGTGGATGTCGATGGCGTATTAACGATTTTGGGCGTTTCTCCAGACGAAATTGTGAGTTGGGAATGGGACTTTGGCGATGGCACAACAGGTACAGGTCAAAATGCAACACACGCTTATACGCAAAGCGGAACTTATACGGTGACATTAACTGTAATGAGTGCGGACGGACAAACTGCAACGGTAAACCAACAAGTGATGGTGGATGTAAGTGTAGCGGTGTCGATTGCGACGTATAATGTAGATGAAGGAGGCGTATTAAGTCTTCAAGGAGCATCACCCAATACGATTGAGAGTTGGTCATGGAATTTTGGAGACAGTAATACAGGAACAGGACAAAGTGTAACACACGCTTATGCTTCCAATGGAACTTATATGGTAACATTAACAGCTACAGGTACAAATGGACAAAGTGCAAGCGTACAACAAGAAGTAATGGTCAATATTACAGCAGATTTTAACGCCTTTTTCGATTATACAATAAACGATTTAACGATTACAGTTGCCGATAATTCATTGAATGCAGAAAGTTGGTCATGGGATTTTGGAGATGGAACAGCAGCCGTTACAGAAGCGACACCAGCCCCACATACCTATGCTAATTATGGAACGTATGATGTTTGTTTAACGATTACCAATGGCGGAGATTCAGACCAACATTGTGAGACAGTGACTTTTGAAAATGTAGGCATTGAAGATATGATCGCTTTACATACAGCAACATTAAGCCCCAATCCAGCCCAAGATTATCTTAATATTCAAATCACTAGTCCAACAACAAATTTTGTCAATTGGGCAATTAGTGATGTAACAGGTAAAACCTTAGTGAATAATTCAAACAATCAGGTAATTAATACAGGAGAAAATACGTTAACTTTACCATTGGAGGACTTATCAAATGGTTTATACATTCTACGTTTACAAGTAGGTAAAGAAATTATGAATAAACAATTCTTGATAGTGAGATAAAATATTTTTTACCTCCCATATTTTGCCACGAATACACGAATTTTGCTCTGTTGTATTCGTGGCTTTTTTTATAAATCAACAAAGGCAATTTACTCAAAATAACGCTGTGTTAAATATTTGAAAAGCGACTGACTTTTGGGTGAATGCAGATGATGAACACTAAAAAAGTGAGGACGTTTATCCAATAAATAATCCAAACTTTCTTCCGTTAATCCCAAAGGCAATACGCTGGAATTTCGCTTCAAAAAATGAGTGTCGCCCAATACTTGCCAACCTTCTTCCATTCCAATCCAGTTGGCTAAACAAGAAAAATGAACAGACTGATTCGTGGGTATTTGTGCTTTAAAAAAAGTATCTTTCCATTCGTTTTCAAATAGCCTAAAAGTTTTTTCACAAGCCTGTTTTCGCATTAAAAATACTTGGTCAAAACTACTTAATTTAAGCTGCTTATCATATACTTCTTCAAAAGCGTTAATAGCATTGTTTAAGTTGGATTGAAAGTAAAATTTATTAGGACTATAAGTCATTTTATGCAACAAGAACTCATCATAAATATAGTGATTGGGTTGTAAAAGTGCCAAAGGCATTCCTGCTTCATTGAAAAGATATTTTTGAGACAATTCTCGACCGATAAATTGATGTGGTTGAAACTGCAAAAAGCATTCATTTAAATCAGGTATTTTCCAATAAAATGCAGCTAATAATTGTTGATTGAAAATAGTAAAATTGACTAATTCATCAGGAACCAATGACGATTGTTCAATAAAGTTGATCTTATCTTGAAAATCACTGGATAAGCTACTAATATCAAAGTCTTGTTGGTCGATGACAATAAAAATTTTCCGAACATGGGAAAGATATTTTTCTATCGTTTTTAATGAAAACAAAATTTCGTTGCTATTATTTCTTGCCGTTTGAGGAGCTTTAAACCCATAAGCCTGTTCAAATTTTTTATGGTATTCACTTGCATGTATATCCAACCAAGAATAAACAATATCCAGCTCTTGATTATTGGGTAAAATCCATTCAGGAGGAATGGTTTGTGTGCCTATTTTACCTATTTCCTTTAATTTATTTTGTTGTTTTTCTGAAATTTCGATAGAAGGATTCCTAAAAAAAAGCGGTTCTATTTTTTCTTGAATCGCCATTTCATAATACTTGAAATACTGAGAAAGATCCGTAAGCTGCATCCAAAAATCTATATTTTCATCATTGTTGTGAATAAGATTTTGAAAAATCCTATCCACTTCTTTGACCTGATTGGTTTTTAACAAAGAAGTCAATTTACCCAATAAAGCATAACGATTTTGAGGATCTTTTTTCAAGATATTTTCATAATGTTTTAAGGCTGTTTGATGATGTTTTCGTTGCGTATTAATTTGAGCTTTTTGAAAATCATGGAGTAAATGATAATGTATCAAATAAAAATACTCGGCTTGTTCGACCTGTCGTAATTGCAAAAGACAAATCGTTTTTTGAAAAATAGCGATGGGTTCTTCCGGTGAAAGATGCAGATAAGTTTCCCAGTTTTTTAGAGCCATTTTCCATTGAGCCGTTTTAGCATACAATTGTCCCAGACCTTGATAGCCGACTATATCATCTGCTTGTTTCTCAACAAGTTGTTTATAGATGGTTTCTGCTTGTTCATATTTTCCCAGTTCAACCAAAGCTTGAGCTTTTCCTTTCAACGCTTGTGGTAAATTGGGAAAAGTAGCCAGTATTTTATCCCATTCTTTGAGCGCACTTTGATAGTCTAAACGTTTTTCAATGAGTTTGATTTTTAAGATATGCCCAATGGGTAGATGAGGCTTTTTATCAATCAAATCATTGGCTGTTTTTTTAGCATCCTTTAATTGATACAAATGCAAAAGAGCCAATGTTTTCAATCTTAATGACTCATTAGAATGATCTATGTTTTTCTCTACTTCATCAGCAACTTTAAGCACATTCCTCCATTCTTGTCGCTGGAGGTGATACTGCATTTTGAGTTGATAGACATAAATATTTTGAGGAAAAGCTTGTAACAAAGATTCAATCAAAGCATTGGCCTCAATATACTTTTCCTGTTTTAAAAGCAACTCACCTTTTTTGACTTTTAGCAAAATATTATTAGAAAACTGATCTTCCAAATCTTCTGTTAAACGCACCATTTCATCAATCCCAATACCCGACTGTAAAGCAATATTTTGGAGTTTAAGATAAGCCGTCAAACGATTGGGGAATTTTTCAACCATCAAGTAAGTAACCTCTTTAGCTTCGTCATACTGTTTAAGCAACATCAAGTTTTGAATCTTGGCATTAAACCAATTGAGACGAGGCGGATAGTTGTCAATAAGATGGTCATAATACTGAATAGCTTCGTGATGCGCCTGATTTTTTTGAGCCAACTGTGCCGCTAATTCATAGCTTTCAATATGAGCAGGAAACTGTTTTTTGAGGTCATCTTTCAGCTCTTCCGCCTCCGATAAACGATTCATTTGCAAGAGCGCAATCGCTTTTTGATAAGTTCCAAAAAGCAAATGACTGGGGAATGTTTTGAGCAATTTGCCAGCATATTCCAAAAGCGTATTCCATTCGTGTTTTCGGTGCGTAATTTGGCAAAGAAGTTGTAAACCAGCCGCTTTATTGGGAAAATGTTCGTATAGATGCAAAGCAATCTCTCTCGCTTCCTCTATTTGGTTAAAACGAAGGAGTTTATTTGCATTTTCGATAAGAGCAACCACATTTTCGGCTTTTTTCATGAGTGTTTTTGGCTAAATATAGGGGCTTTTTTTAATTTTTTCAAACAAAAAAATGGACTCCTTTATAAAATGGAGCAAAAGGCATTATTAGCACAAAGATACAAAGGTTATTTTGATGTGAAAAAAATACTTATAAATACAGAGAACTATAAAAACTAAGAATCTTCTCTTTTAGGAGCGAAGGGTTGTTTTGCTTTGTCGTGCAGGAAAGTCCCGCTATCCGTTCCTATCCCCTTTGTAGAGCAAATTCATGAATTTGCTCTACAAAGGGGATACCACTACTATCGGGGCTATTTTTGAAAGGACAGAACGCATCAAGAACTGAACTGTTTTAGAATTTAAGATTTTGATATTAGAATTTAATCCATTCGGGGCTATTGGGTTATGGTCTTAACTTCTTAGTACCATAAAAAAAGGTTGATAATCCAAAATTGTGCAGTATCTTTGCATACCTATGGATTTTAAAAAATTAATTCGTTATCGAACATTAGATAAATGCTTTCGAGCAAAGGATAAACCATACACCTTAGATAATTTATTTGAAGCGATCAAAGAAACCTATCAAGAATATGGTTTTGATGAAGATATAAAGCTAAGGCAATTGCGTTATGATATTCAGTTTATGAAAAGTGAAGAAGGATGGAATATAGAACTAGAAGAAGGTTTGAGAGATGGCAAAAAAGGATTGTATCGCTATAAAAATAGAACTTACTCCATTTTGAATAAGCCAATTCATCCAATGGAACAAGATTATTTAAAAATGGCTATTTTTGTCCTAGATAGATTCAAAACACAAAAAGGGGTAGAATGGGTCAATGAGTTAATTCCTAAAATTGAACAGGAGTTGATGCAAGTAGGACGTAAAAAACGAGCCATCCAATTTGATAAAAACCCTTATACAAAAGGTTTAGAATGGATAGAAACCCTATTTGAAGCCATCGTAGATAAAATAGTTTTGTCTATTCAATATGAACCTTTTGGAAAACCCATTCAAAATATTGAATTACATCCTTATTTACTAAAAGAATATAATAATCGTTGGTATATTGTGGGGCAAAATTTTGAACACCCCAATCTAACCACCTTAGCATTAGATAGAATCAAAGGAATTGATGAGTGTACAACTAAATTTAGCAAAAGTATGGTTGATATAGATGAGTATTTTGAAGATGTATTGGGTATTACTCGCTTGAAAGAGGCAAAAGTCGAAACGATCCGACTACGATTTTCCCAAAATAGAGCAAAGTATGTATTGACCAAGCCAATACATGACTCTCAAAAAGGAAAACAACTTAATGAAGATAGTACATTAGATATTTCCTTACAATTGATTATCAACAAAGAACTAAAGCAAACACTTTTAGCATTTGGATCAGATGTAGAGGTATTGGAACCTTGCAGTTTACGAGATTGGTTTAGAGAAGAAACCCTGAAAATGCTTGGACTTTATGAAGTATAAATGCAAGGGTTCTGACCTCAACGACCTAGCCCCGATAGAAGTGGTATCCTCCTTGTAGAGCAAATTCACGAATTTGCTCTACAAGGAGGATAGG
>JAHDBB010000334.1 GCA_020630635.1 Chitinophagales bacterium | reverse complement strand
AAATTCCAGTTTTTAATTTCAAAAATTCTAAAGCGGTTTTGTTACTATTGGGTTGTGTCCTTGACCCAATAGCCCTGATAGTAGTGGTATCACCAAATTGAGTTGGCAAAGGGTTCGGGTGGCTTGGTGATAAGAACGGACAGCGGGACTTGCCGTTGCGACGAAGCATCCCACCATTCGCTCCTAAAAATAGAACGTCAATTATTCTAATATAACTTTTCGATGGACAATTTGTTCACCTACAATGAGTCGTATTTGGTAAAATCCTTTGGCAAAACGTTGGACATCTATAGAGGTTTGCCATTGATTACCTGTGGATTCAAAACCATTTTGATAAACGACTTGTCCTAATGCATTGATGAGTTGTAGTTGTATATCGGTCTCCTTTAAAGCATCCGTTTGCCAGTCAATATTTAAGATGTCCCTTGCTGGATTGGGGTAAATATTGATTGATTGATTTGTTGCTATTTCGTCTATATTGGTGTCTAAAATGACGGTCAAGGTATCGCTGATAAAAAGACTACAACCTGCCTCATTTTGGACGGTTAAAGACACGATATATTCCCCTTCTGCACTATAAGAATAACTGGGGTTTTGTATAGATGCACTAAAGCCATCTCCAAAGTCCCATTCAAAAGAAGTACCTTGTGATTCTGCGGAAAAGCTGCCTTCTTCACCTGTAAACAAGGCTTCTGGAATCGTCATTTCTCCTGTGATAAAGTCTAAGGTAATCTCTTGGCTCAATGAATGTTCTCCAAATTCATTGCTGGTTGCTAAAGTTACCATATACGTACCTGGTTCGTTGTAAGTGATGCTTGGGTTTTGTTCATTGGAAGTATTGCCATCTCCAAAGTCCCATTCCCAATTGGTAGGCTCATATAAAGAGTTGTCCACAAACTGTACATTGTTGCCACAGTCATCTATCACAGAAGCAAAGTTGGTGACAGGTGGAATTTCTGAATAAGTACATTCATAGGAAAAAATAAAGCCATCATAGGTGACAGAACCATCTGTATCAAAGTAAAGTGTTAGCGCATTGGTAGAAGAGAGGAGTGTATCAGGGGACTCACTTCCTCGATATTCTGCCAATAGTTCTGCTTCTGTGCTATTGCCATCATATACCCTTACATAATCACAACAACTTTCTGTTGAAAATTCAAGAAGCTTTAAGGTAATAAAGTCGGCATTTTCGACTTCTATCACTATCGTACTTTCTACTCCATTGCTGTAGCTTCCATCTGGACCTCCATCATCTGCAATGATCCCTGTACAATTGTTTAATTCAAAATCAACATTGTCTGCAAATAAAGTAGTATCACAAAAAGCTCCTTCGATATTGACTTCTACATAATCTGTTTGTGTAAAAATATCGCAACCTACATCGTTACAAGCAGTAAGGCTTACACTATAAATTCCGCTCACAAAATATTGATGGATGGGGTTTTGTTCGGTAGAAGTGGTTCCATCTCCAAAATCCCATTCCCATGAAGTGGGTATATTTTCGCTTAAATCTGTAAATGTAATGGTTCCATCACAAGTATAAGTATTGCCTGCTACAAAATTGGCAACAGGGTCTGCAATTACATTTAACTTGATTGGTAACAAAACTGTTGGCTCTAAAGGAATATTGGTTTCTAATCCTACATTGTATTCGTAGGTTCCTGTATTTAATCCTGTAGAATTGATCTGTACTTCTAAAGTTTGGGAAGCTCCTACAGCTACCTCTAAATTGTTGGGATTGACCTCTAACCATTCGGGCCAAACGCCACTTTGAACCCATCTAAATACATTGCCAATCATTTGAGCAGACGTATTGTCATACTCATAAAAATCATATCCTAAATAGATGGCTTTTCCTGCTCCTATTTCTCGATATGCCAACATACTTCCACCTCCATCACAAGCAACTATTGTTTGAACATCTGGATTGGTAAATTCTTTGGAAAATACCGCATCTACCCAGCCGATGGGTGCTGTAATTCCTTCCATTGTTGGGTGTTCTTCATCCACTATTGTATAAGGACCATCACAATCATTGCTTATTTCAAAAAGACCTAAGTCTTGAGGCGTATCATAGTACATGCCACACATAATAACTGTTCCTCCATTTTCGACATATTGAGTTACAACATCAACTACATCACTAGTAATCGTAAAAAAGCCTTCAATTTCTGGAAAGAATAAAACATCCTTTCCTTCTAAAGAAGCCGTAAAGTCGGATGCACTCCAAGTATTCATTTCAACAAGATTATAGTCTGTAAATGTTGAGTTGAGTGCCTCTAAAGTATTGGGGTATTCCAAAGATAAATCGACTTCATATAAAGAAGCCAATACTTCTAAATTGCTACCTCCTACTCCACCGTTTTCTAAAATATTGACTTGCAATTCGCCTTCCCCATTATTAGAGACTTGTACCAAAATAGTAGTATCTTGTCCTTCTATTAAGTTGACACAAATGGCATCAGGGTCTAATGCAATATCGGGTGTTCCTGTTCCATTACCAGCTAGTTGAACGGTAAAGTTTCCTGCATTGGTTTGTCCTGTCAAAATACCATCAAAATTACCAACGGATTCAGGTATAAATATAATGAGGACTTTTTGATTTTCATTGGGTAAAATTTCAAAATTTGTAGGTTCAATTGTATAACCTTCAGGAGATGTTAGATTGACCGTCAAAGTATCTGTTCCTGGATTTTCTACACATAAAGTATCATTTGCGGAAGAGGTTACAACCACATTACCAAAATCAAAAGCCTCTTGATTTAAACTAAATAAAGGTTCTCCTTCGACAATCAATTTACAAGGAACTGTAATGGTTTCTTCTCCTGGTACATTGGTATTGACCAATAGATCATACTCATAAATACCATCATTCAATTCGGTTGCATCAAAAGTCAATTGTATGTCTTCATTGGCTCCTGCATTGATTTCTCCTTCTATTGGATCTGCACTCAACCAGTCAGCAGTAGAACCTGAAGCTACGGGTTCTGTTGCAAATATAATTTCGTCATAATGGGCGACACTATTGTGATAATTGTAAAGATGAATCGTATTGATAGCCTCTATATTTTGAGAAAACCCTAAACCGATTCCATACGATGTGTCATCAATGTAAAAATCAAAAGTATAGTTGGTAAAGTCAATGTTACGGAACTCTATATGATACCATTGTTCTCCCTCATAAGAGGATAAGCCATAAAAGTTGCCATCAAAACTTGGATAACCTAATTGTCCATCCTCATTGGCTAATATATACATTCCCAAATCAAAACCATTGGCCAAAAGGACATAGGCATCTGCTAAAATATTGGAGCCAGGATGTATCCAAAAGCTAATATAGTTGGGGCTTACAGGTTCTATATATTGGGTGAGTCCTGTATAATGATTTTCAAATCCTCCTTCTTGCCTTAATGCGCCTCCTCCTGATATGATAGGACTACTAACGATACTCGTTTCAAAACCATTGTCTAACTGTGTCCAATTATCAAAACTACTTTCATCGTTAAAGCCTTCATAAAACAAAATACTTTCTGAACTACCTTCACCTGTTACGACTCCATCTAAAGTATACAATAAATCACCGATGCCTGTATTGCTAATATTCATGGTTTCTGTTGCTACCTCACCAGCAGTTACTGTTACACAAAAATTATCAGGATTGACTGTAATATCGGCAGCTCCTTGTACAATAACATTAGAATAGCCAGTGGTATCTGCTCCATAACAATTGGATGCGATCAAGCTGACTAAGAAAATTCCAGATGATTGATAAGCATGAGCAGGGTTTTCTTCTATTGAAGTTGTACCATCTCCGAAATCCCACAACCAAGAACCTCCATTAGCCGAAGTATTTTCAAATTGAACAGGTGTATTCAAAGGTACATTCAAACCATCCACTTCAAAAGATGCTTCAGGAGTTTCTGTTCCTCCGCTTGCCTCATATTGAATTTCAAAACCACTATAGGTAACTGATCCGTCCGTATCAAAATTTAAGGTCAAAGAACTTCCCGTTCCTTCTATGGTTTCACCATCTAAAGAAGAACCATTAAAGCTGCCCAAAAAAGGCGATGTTGTCGAAGGACCATCATAGATGGTTAAATAATCACAACAACTTTCCAATTGAAAAGAAATAAAATTGAGTATCATATTTCCACCTAAACCATGTAGCGTAACCGTTCCATCAAAGTTATTGGTATAGTTACCGGTCGGTCCTCCTTCATCATACAAAAGCCCTGAACAAGCGTAAACTTCTATATACTCATTATCGGCAAATAAGGTTGTATCACAAGCAGTCGATTCAAAATCTACTAGAACAATGGCTTCTTGTGTTGCTACATCACAACCATAGTCGTTACAGGCTTCTAAAGTCACATCATAGGTTCCTTCTTCTGCATAAAAATGTAAGGGGTTTTCTTCGGTAGAAGTGGTTCCATCTCCAAAATCCCATAACCAAGAATTGGAGAAATTGGAAGATTCATCAAAGAAATGAACTTGTCCATCACAACTAATCGAACGATCCGCTGAGAAATCCACAACTGGTGGTTCTTCAATAATATTACAAACCCAAGTCATTTCAAAACCCTCTGTTGAGATAATATAATCAGAATAAAAAACCAATGTAGCAGCCCCTCCACTCATTTCAATAATACCATCTCCATTGGGTAAGCTGTTGCCTGTATAACTTCCGATCAATGGCGCACTTGCAGTATTTCCATCATAAATATATAAATAATCCCAGCCTGCTTCTAAATAAAATGAATTAAAAGTTAAGATCAATTCACTCGCACCATAGGGTTCAATAACAATTTGGGAATTGATATTATTAGAATAAACGCCATCAGGTCCTCCATCATCAAATAAAACCCCTGTACATTCATCTACATATAAATCACCAGAAGTCGGCATAAAAGAAGCCGTACAATAAATAGAAGTCGTATCTATCAAAATACAATCTTCTATAATGGTCGTATCTTGAATGGCTTCTCCAATACAATTGGTTCCTGAAGCGATTAAACTAACGGTATAAGAACCTTCTTCTTCATAAACATGAGTCGGACTAGCTTCCGTGGAAGTAGTTCCATCTCCAAAATCCCACAATAAGTCAGCACCTCCTGACAAAGCATCAAATGTGACAGCAAAAGGCACTTCACAAAGTAGCGTTTCGCTAGCGGTAAAACTACTAGGGGATATATTTTCACCCAATCCAACCGCAAACCAAGCATCATTGATAGCTGTCACTTCATCAGCACATTCACCATAAATTTCTTCTGCAATGACCAAAGAATATTGGCGAGCTTCTGCATAATTAGAGGAAGGTCCCAAGTAATAAACAAGGTTATTAAAAGCTATTTCAGCAGCGGCATCTACTCCTATGGCATCTACTTCAAAAGAATTGCCTAAGTCATTGAAGCCACTTCCTCCTTCTACTAAAAGATAAAACCAATAATTTTGGACACCACTACTCACATGGACATCTCCAAAAGGGTCCCAAAAATCTCCGCCATAAGTATCTGGACAAGCATATAAGTTAGGGTTTTCCATAGAACGAAAGGGATCACCTGTCAAAGCAAATTCATCTCCTATCAACCAATTATCGGGCGTTCCTCTTCCAAAATCTTCTACTACATACCCAAAAATATCACTAAAAGATTCATTCAATCCACCAGACTCTCCACTATAAATCAAAGCAGAAGAAAACTCTGTCACTCCATGAAAAAATTCATGACCACAAACTTCAATGGAAACTAAAGGATCGTACTCTGTACCATCTCCATCTCCATAAGTTGCTTCTATTCCATTCCAAAAGGCATTGACAAAACCACTTCCGTAATGTATATAAGAAGTCAAGGGATGCCCCATACCATCCAATCCATTCACTCCATGAATATCTCTCAAATAGTCATAGGTCATTTCTGCTCCCCAATGAGCATCTGTCGCAACTTCATCCTGATTAGCATTTACATTATTCCAATAATTATCATCATCGACAAAGTCTGTTGCTGAAGCAGGATTATCTCCATTATTAAGATCATAAGTTTCTACAGGTCTGCCTGTTTGACGCAAACGATATTGACCACCAAATTCATCTGCGGTAATCGTACGAGTACCACTATAATAGGTCTCCGCCGTTCCCTCTACATCTCCTGTACACATATGTTCCTGTACATCTATTATATCACCAGAAACTGCATCTATATAAACAGTTTTGTGTACGACGGGATCAATAGCATACACTTCAATCTTATAAGCTAACCGAAAATCAGCTTTCTGAAAATCCAAAGCATCTGGCACATAAACCAAATGAGCATGTGGATAGTAACTTGCATCTGGATTACCCGTTCTTTCTTTCAAACGAGCTTCCAGGTTTTCTGCTTCCCACCGATATTGCTTTGCACCAATTTTTGCCAAAGCAACATCAATAGCAGTTTGTTCGCCAATACTAGGGGTACTGGTCGCATTGGTAATATCAAAAAAATCACCATTAAAAGAATGGATGGTTTCATCGGTGCCATGAGCGACACCATAGCCTCCAATAACAGGGATGCCTTGAAAGCTTTGTTCAAAACGATGGTGGGTTGTACCTCTTTTATCTGTTCGAGATTGCAAAGGAATCAAGCCTGTTTGAGAAGGGAGTTCAAACGCATTGATGACCCAATCTTCAACTTCTGATAAAGGAAAATGTTTGTCATCCTGTAATTTAACATACGAGATGTGATTGGTTTTAGGGCTGATATGGACTTTTTTACTGTCTTTAACCAACCTTTCTGCTGCTGCGCCTTGATAAGTTTGGGCAAAACAAAAGAAAGGTAGGAGTCCAAAGATTAATAGAATGGAACTTTTCTTCATAAGTGTGGTTTTATTTGGGTTTTTAGTAAGAAAAAAGTATGTGGTAGATAATTAAGAGAATTATCTAATACCAACACAACAAGTCATCAAGAATAAAGACGGTTTTATTTTTTAAATGACGCAAAAATTGAAGTTGTAAAATGCTATCAAAGAACGATAATGTTATAAATATACTAAAAAAGAAAAAGAGATAGGTAAGAATATTGTCAAAATGACAATAAGTGAAAGATCAGAAATAAACTATTCCAAAATGGGACTAAGAGATTTTTTGATTTT
>JAHDBB010000333.1 GCA_020630635.1 Chitinophagales bacterium | reverse complement strand
GTCCCTTCGTCACTCTTTACTGTTGCTAAGAAGTCCGTACCACAACCATCTAGACCTGATAGAAGTGGTATTGCTGCGAAGCGAGGCATTGTAGGAACAGATAGCATCTGTTCTATGGCTAGAGCAGCAATAAGAACGGATAGCAGGGAGACCCATCACGATGAAAGAGTAATAACCTTTCTCTCCAAATAAACACAAAAACCTTTTCAATCATAAAACAAAGAACTATGAGCAAAACTTTACAAAAATTTTTCGTATTACTCACCATTTTATGCACCACAGCAGGTATCGCCCAAACGCTGATAATGGATGACTTAGAAGCCTATGATTTGGGCGACCTTAGCCCACAATCCGAACATTGGACGACTTGGAGTGGAGCAGAAGGAGGAGCAGAAGATGGTATCGTTACTGACGAACAAGCCAATAGTGGAACCAAGTCTATGTTAATTGATGCAGGACCTGGACCACAAGATGTACTTTTACTTTTAGGCAATCAGACAGAAGGAACCTTCCATTTGAGTTGGTACATGTATGTAGATGCAGGAAGAACCGCTTATTGGAACATTCAAGACCAAGAAACTCCAGGAGTTGCTTGGAACATGGATGTATTTTTAGGAGTGGATAACACAGGAGCCTTATCACCAGGCAATGGATATGTTGGACAACTTCAAATGCCCATTGCGGACATTACCTATCCAGAAGCCACTTGGTTTTTAGTAGAGCAAATCATTGATTTAGACAATGACGAATTGACTTTAAATATTGATGGAGCATTGGCCACAACCATTCCTTTTTCAGCCGCTACAAACGGACAAGGAAACTTAGGTGCTGTTGACTTTTATCCCATTGATGCCAACAATCGTTACTTTGTGGATGACATTACTTTTTCGCAGCCTATTACTGTTACCGTTACAGTAGATATGTCTAATGAAGAAAGTATTTCGGAAGAAGGCGTACACATTGCAGGCTCTTTCCAAGATTGGGACCCATCAACTACCGCTATGACAGACAATGGTGATGGTACTTGGTCTTATATCATTAATGGAGAGACAGGACAAGAAATACAGTATAAATTTATCAACGGAATAGAGTGGGCAGATGAAGAGTCTGTTCCAGAAGATTGTGGAATTGATAATGGTGTTGGTGGTTTCAATCGTGTTTACACCATAGGAGAGGAATCTACGACCCTTGAAACCATCTGTTTTAGCGAATGTACTGATTGTGCAACGGCTTTGATAACGGATGTTATCTTTACGGTAGACATGACCAATGAAGCAGTAGAATCAGATGGTATGTTTATTGCAGGAGAATTTCAAGATCCACAATGGTCGCCCAATGCAACGCCTATGACAGACAATGGTGATAATACCTATTCTGTTTCCTTGACAGTTATGAAAGGACAAACCTATGAATATAAATTCGTCAATGGAGGAACTTGGGGCGGAGCCGAGCATTTAGAAGGAACAGAATGTGGGGTCGGAGATAACCGAGTGATTACGATTGGAGATGAGACGATGTTAGGAGCTGTTTGTTTCAGTAGTTGTGACACTTGCGAAGTGATAGACACCGACCTTTCTTTAATCGAGTTGAGCAATCTTAATATTGCCCCTAATCCAACCAATGATTTTACCGTATTGACCTTAGACTTTGAACAACTCAACAGCCTACAAGTTCAAATATACAACAGTGTTGGACAATTGGTGGTTGATCAAAACAATCAAGCAGCGGTCAATGGACAATTAAGTCTAAATGTAACCGACTTACCTTCTGACCTTTACTTTGTACAAGTATCCAATGGTAAAGAAACAGCGAGTAGTCGCCTAGTCGTCATCAAATAAAACACCAAAAATATTGATTTAGTAATGATAAAAAAACAACTTCCGCATTTTAACGTCGATATTTTCCGATATATTTCGTTAAAAAGCCTCGTCTTAGCCCTGCTATGACTACGTTTTTTGCCTTATCTATCAAAAAATCTCTTTGTTACAAATGAGGAACTTATTATTTAACCATTACTTAGAAACCTGATAGTAAATGCGCTATCAGGTTTTTTTATAAATGTTATATCTGAGCTAAAAATACTTCTTCCATTGTATTTAAGAATCACGTTTGAGCCGAAAACGTCCCTTCGTCCCCAAACCAAGAAATGTACCGAAAACGTCCCTTCGTCCCCTAATTAAAAATGAATCAATTAAACAAAATATTTGACACAAATAGACAAGTATTATAGAAGAAAATGACTTAATTTTGCCCAATACAATTAGAAATATCAAGATATGGAGAAGCAAATGCGAGTTATCGAATGTGAAGGCGTACAAATTGCCGCATCAGTTGAGACCTGTGATTCCGAAGAACATTCCGCTTATTACCCAAGCAACATTTTATTTTATGTAGAACAAGGTCAACTCAATCTAAAGATGGATCAAGAGTTATTTTCTATTCAAGAAGGAAAATTTGGTGTCGTCCGAAAATATACAACAGGAAGTTATTTTAAGACATGGAGCAAAAATGTGAACGGAGCAATTGTTTATGTTTTCTTATTACAAGACAATTTTATTCACACCGCCCTCCAAGAATTTGTACCACATACCAAAGACTTTCCAGTCATAGAAAACCGTATTTTACTATTAGAACCCAATCACATACTCAAGGGTTTATTTAAAGGATTGATTTCCTATATCAATGAAAATGAAACAATAGATAAGCAATTATTGGTATTAAAGACCAAAGAAGCCTTATTAGGTATTCTCAAAAACCATCCCGAATACATTTCCATTTTCACCCAATTTTCAAAATCAGAGCGAGCCGATTTAGAGGCCTTTATGAATTACAACTATACCTTTAATGTCTCTTTAGAAAGACTGGCCAAGATGTCGGGTCGCAGTCTCTCGACCTTCAATCGAGAGTTCAAAACCTTATTCAATGATTCGCCCCATCGTTGGATTATGAAAAAAAGACTCAACAAAGCCAAAGAATTATTGTTATCTACTAGCAAACGATCTTCGGATATTTATTTAGATTTAGGTTTTGAAGATTTAGCCCATTTTAGCCGTTCCTTCAAGAAAGAATTTGGTAAAACTCCCACCGAAATCAAGAAAACAATTATTTGACATAAATAGACAAGTTAGATTGACAGGAATAGACAAATTAATTTTTCTGTATGTTTATAATTTTATGAGTGATTTTAATCATATAATAAAGCATAAAAACTTTTAGGAGCGAAAGGTTTAGTTCTTCGTCGTGAGGGAAAGTCCCGCTATCCGTTCTCATTCGTGTCGCCCCGTTTTAGGCAGCCAACGCTTCCACACGAATACCACTTCTATCGGGGCTAGATCGTTGCAGACAGAACCCCTTAGTCCCATTCATATACTCAAACCCATACAACCACCACCACACAATCGCCATAATATGTAAAGAAAATTCACGAATTTTCTCTAACCCCAAAAGCCAACTCAAATGAAAAAAAATAACCCAAAACTTACCATACTTCTCTGCTTCCTCCTATTAGGAACAGGAACCCTCATCACCAATGCCTATACCATCCCCAACAATGATGGCAGCAACACACAAGCAGAAGCCAAAGCATCATCAGACAAAGCCTTTGACAAAATGATGAAAGTCCTCACCCACAAACGCTGTGTCAACTGCCATCCATCAGACGACTATCCCCGACAAGGAGAAGACAGCCACATCCACAATTTTGGAGTCAGGCGAGGCGACGACAATCATGGCGTAGCCGCCCTCAAATGCGAAACCTGCCACCAATCCGAAAACAACGATTATTCAGGCGTACCAGGCGCACCCGAATGGAGCCTCGCCCCTTTGAGTATGGCATGGCAAGGACTCAACCGAGTCGAAATCGCAAAATCCATGCTAAACCCCAAAAACAACGGAGGCAAAAACTTAGAGCAAATCGTCGAACACCTCACCGAACACGAACTCGTTCTATGGGCTTGGGAACCAGGCATAGACGCAGCAGGAAACCCAAGAGAAGTTCCACCCATCCCCAAAGACGAATACATCAAAGCCGTCAAGGAATGGGCAGAATCAGGCGCACACATCCCCGAAAAATAAACAAGTCATTACTTCATCCTTCAGGAAGAAGCCACAAGCTGAACCAAAAAAACCAAGTTTTACTTCATCCTTCAGGATGAAGCCACGAACCGAACCAAAAGAACCGAGTTTTACTTCATCCTTCAGGAAGAATCCACAAACCGCCCTGAACAACAAGTTTTACTTCATCCTTCAGGATGAAGCCACGAACCGAACCAAAAGAACCAAGTTTTACTTCATCCTTCAGGATGAAGACCACAAACGAACCGAAAAAATCCTGTAAATCCAATAATCCTAAAAATCCTGATTCTAGGCGTATAAAGAGAAAATAATCCTACCTATAATTAAACAAATAAACAAAAACCATGAAAATATCCTTTACCATAAACGGAAAATCCCAAACCGTCAATGTTGACGAAAACACTCCCTTACTGTGGGTTATCCGAGATGTCTTAAACCTCAAAGGAACTAAATTTGGTTGTGGAAAAGCAGCCTGCGGAGCCTGCACCATCCATATAGACGGACACGCAATACGCTCCTGTTCCTACGCTGTAAAATTTGCAGAAGGCAAAAAAATAACGACCATCGAAGGCTTATCAGAAGGAGACAACCTACATCCAGTACAACAAGCATGGATAGAAGAAATCGTCCCGCAATGCGGCTACTGTCAGCCAGGCTTTATGATGGCAACAGCAGCCCTATTAGAAAAAATCCCCAATCCCACAGACGAAGACATCGACAACAACATCATCAACGTTTGTCGTTGTGCGACCTACTACCGAATGCGAAAAGCCATCCACCGAGCCGCCGAAATCAAAACAATGAAGTCATAGATTCTGATAGTTGAGAAGTAAGTAAGAACAGATTGCATCTGTTCTCACGTCTGAACCACAAAAAATTTCACAGAACCCCAAAAAAGGAACAATGAACAAGCAAAAAAGAAAAATATCTCGTCGAGGATTTCTCATAAAATCAGCTATTGGAGTGGGGGTAATGCTAGGAGTAGGCTACATCGGATGCAACCCATTGAGAAGAACAGCCGCTGGATATTTTGACGAAGTAGACCTAACCTACAACAATAAATTTGACCCCAATGTTTGGTTTGAAGTAACAGCCGACAACCAAATCATTTTCCACTGTCCCAAAGTCGAAATGGGGCAAGGCGCATTTACAGGATTAAGTCAAATTGCTGCTGACGAGTTAGAAGTGAATATAGAACGCATCAAAATTGTTCATGCAAGTACTGCCAATGGACCCATTGACCCCTTTTCAACCGGTGGAAGTACCAGTATTTCCGGACTATGGCAACCTCTCAGAGAATTAGGAGCCACCATGCGAGAGATGCTCAAAAATGAAGTAAGCAATATTTTAGGGATTCCTATTACTTCTTTAAAAGTGAAAAACGGTGTAATTTCTGACGGAAGCCAATCCATTACTTATGGCGAAGTAGTTCAACAAGTTAAGAAGTGGAGCTTTCCCAACCCTCCTCCATTAAAAGCACTCAAAGACTACAAATATATCGGGAAACCCATCCCTAGAGTCGATCTCAAACCCAAAGTAATGGGCGATCCTATTTTTGGATTAGATGCAGCAATGCCCGATATGTTATACGGTGCAGTCGTTCGACCTTCTATGGTAGATGCTACCTTCCAAAGTGCCAAAACCGAAAAGGCAGAAAAAATGCCAGGCGTTGTCAAAGTCGTAGTAGAAAAAGATTTTGTAGGAGTCGTTGCCAAATCTCGAACCGAAGCACACAATGCCAAAAGAGTTTTAGAAGTCAAATGGGATATAGCCAAAGTTTGGCAGCAAAAGGAGATCGAAGATATGATAAAAGTGGGAGAAGGGAATCCTGTCGAAATCCAAAAACAAGGAAACGCCAAACGAATTTTAGACGATGAGGAAGGAGTCATAAAAGCCGAATTTACCAGTCCTATTGCAGCCCATGCTCATTTAGAACCCAATGGTGCAGTCGCCTATGTAGAAGGTGATAAAGCCACTATTATTATGTCAACACAAGTAGTGAGTATCACTAGAGATGAGGTTGCCGACAAACTAGGATTAAAAGCCGAAAATGTAGAGATAAAACCAACGTACTTAGGTGGTGGATTTGGTCGAAGACTCCATACACCCAATGCCATGCAAGCAGCTATTTTATCCAAAGCGGTTGGTAAGCCTGTACACTGTTTCTTTGATAGAAAAGAAGAATTTCAAAACGATACATTTAGACCACCTACTCATCATGTATTAAAGGCAAAATTAGATAAAGAGGGGATGATTGAAGCCATCGAACACAATGTTTCTAGTGGAGATGTAGCTTTTGGTTCTGCTCTAGTTCCAAATGCTATCATTCCTGTGATTGGTGCAGATGTAGGTGCTTGGCGAGGTGGAATGATTTTATATCGAAAAATTCCCAACTTTCGAGCCGTTTCTTGGAGAGTCGAATTGCCTTTTGCGACAAGCTGGTGGAGAAGTTTAGGTTTACTTGCCAATACGTTTGCGATTGAAAGCTTTATAGATGAGCTGGCAACAAAAGCAGGCAAAGACCCTGTTCAATATCGTTTAGACCAGATTTTAGATGATGAAAGGGGTAAACGCTTAAAAGGTGTCATCGAAGCGGCAGCGAAAAAAGGAGGCTGGAACAATAAGTCCTTATCCAAAGGAAGAGCAATGGGTTTTGCCTGTTCAGTAGATGCCAATACACCTTGCGCCCAAGTCGTTGAGGTCTCCATCGAAAACAAACAAATCAAGGTACACAAAGTGACATGCGCCATTGATCCAGGCATTGTCATCAATCCAGATGGGGTTAAAGCCCAATGCGAAGGTGCGATTATTATGGGGATGAGTGGAGCGATGTTTGAAAAGATGGAGGTCAAAGACGGAACCATTCTTCCCACCAATTACGGAGCGTACAAGATCGCTCTAATGCGACATGCCCCCAAAGACATTGACGTAGTGTTAGTCGAAAGTGGAGGCAAACCTTCTGGGGTAGGAGAGCCGCCATTAGGTCCCATCGGTGCAGCCATTGCCAATGCCGTATTTAAATTAACAGGACAGCGTTTACGCTCAATGCCTTTTGA
>JAHDBB010000332.1 GCA_020630635.1 Chitinophagales bacterium | reverse complement strand
ACTATCAACTATCGACTATCAACTATCGACTATCGACTATCGACTATCAACTATCAACTATCGACTATCAACTATCAACTATCGACTACTAAAACCTCACCGACAATCCACCCAACAACTTTCTAGGCAAAGGATACACACCTCTATCAACTCCCAAGCTACCATCATTCGCACTACCTGCCTCTGGGTCTAATCCTTGATAATTAGTGAAAGTAAAGAAGTCCTCTAACGACACATAAAGACGAGCCGACTTAGCAATATTGGCAAAGTTAGGAGCCACCTTTTCAAGGTCTAAAGTATATCCTACCTGAATCTGTTTGATACGAGTATAAGAACCATCAAATACCATAAAGTCGCTCGTATAAGCAAAGTTATTAGCACCATCAGCTCTAAACCAAGTACCATCCGTATTACTTTCAGACCATCTATCATCATAGAAGAAAGAAGGACGATTAGCAGTAGGTCGATCCGTACGGATATAACCCAATAAGATGTCATTACCAATAGTTCCTTGTAAGAAGAACGCAAAATCCAATCCCTTGAAATCTGCCCCTAAACGCAATCCATATAATCCATCAGGATGCGGACTTCCGATAAAAGTTTGGTCATCAGGAGTAATCGCACCGTCACCATTTACATCTACGACTTTAACATCACCAGGTATAGGAGCCTCAGCCATGTCAATCTGGTTAAGATAGTCATCCACTTCGGTTTGGCTTTGGAAAATACCATCTGTCTGGTAACCTCTATAATACCAAGCAGGTTGTCCTGCTTCAAACGTCAAAGCATCCCAAGAAACACCAATTCTCGCATTGGCAGCATTCACAAAGTCGATTCCTTCTGCCAAAGCGGTTACTTCATTGCTCAAGCGAGTATAGTTAGCAGATAGGTCATAGTTCAAACCATTGCCCAATCTATTGCGATAACCCAGTTCGATCTCAAATCCTTTGTTCGAGATGTCCCCTAAATTGAAAAATGGAGGTGCATTTCCAATGTAATCAGGGACATCTTGAATGAACAAAAGATCTTTGGTTTGCTTATCAAACCAATCGAAAGTTAAAGTTAACCTATCATCCAAAAATCCAAAATCTACTCCAATATCTATTTGTTCACTCGTTTCCCAAGTCAAGTCGGGATTCGCCAAAATATTGGGTTCGGCAGCGATCTGTGGGTTTTCATTCCCATCAGGATAAGTATTGGTAAATACAATAGCAGAGTTCCATTGTCCTGGACGAAGATTGGCAAGGCTACCATTGCGCCCCCAGCTAGCTCTGACTTTCATAAAGCTAAAAGCATTGCTAGATGGGAAGAAATCTTCTCTTGAAACGACCCATCCTGCTGAAACAGATGGGAAAGTACCCCAACGGTTATCATTGGATAGTAGGGAAGAACCGTCTCGACGCATGGTCGCACTCAACAAATATTTCTCAGCTATGTCTACATTGACTCGCCCAAACATAGAAAGCAATCGACTTTTTTCATTGAAACCGTTTGCTGTTGTGAACTCGTTTCCAGGTTGAACAGCATTTAAGTATCCAAAAGCATCAATTTCTCTAAATACTCCCGTTCCTAAACCAACTACACCTGTTGACTCTTGCTGATAGGCAGAAGTTCCCAGCACGACTCCTAAATTGATCGTTCCCAACGATTGTTCGTAGTTTACAAAGTTTTCCCATTGATAAGCGGTACCTCTTGTTTGAGTTTGTTGTACACTTGCATCACCATTTTGGCGAGTTCCAGTAAAATAAAAAGAAGGTGTCCAAGCATGGAAGTTGGTAAAATCATTGTTGATACCAATACGAGAGGTAAAACTGATATTGGGGGTAAAGTTGATGCGTCCATATAGAGAACCAAACACTCGATCAGTGGTGGTTCCTTGTCCTCTAAGTCTGCTAATATCTGCTACTGGATTATAAATCTCACCAGCTACAAATTGAGATAATCCATAGTAATTACCATTTTCGTCTGTTAATAAGTTGATACCAGTCGAATCGGCTAAATTTTGTGCAAAATCAGGTAAAGTACCTGTATAACTTACTGGTGTGGAAGGGTCCATCATAATGGCATTGGCTAGAGTTCCTCCGACTTGTTGATCTTCAGAAATTCCTCTTCGATTGCTATGAGAATAGTTGAGACTTACACCTACTTTTAGCCAGTTTTTCACCTGATTATCGACATTGGCACGTAAAGCAAATCGTTTAAATCTGTCTCTATCTCCGACAACAATCCCATCTTGATTAAAAATACTTCCTTGTAGGTAGTAATTGGTATTTTCATTTCCTCCATTGAATGAAAGAGAATGACGTTGCAATGGGGCTGTTTCAAATACTTCATCCAGCCAATTGGTGGTCGTTCCACCTGTTGCACCGCTTAATCCTGCCTCATTCATATACTCTAAGTGTTGGTCAGCCGTCATTAAATCAAAGTTAGGTTGATAACTTTGTGTACCAAACTGAGTGGTATAGGTAACGCCTGCTGTCTCACTTCCTCCTCTTTTGGTCGTGACGATAATAACACCATTACCTCCTTCTGCACCATAGATTGCAGCCGTTGCTCCATCCTTTAAAACTTCTAAAGATTCTATCTCTTCTGATGTCAAAAAGGAAATGTCTCTGGTTCGCATCCCATCTACTATATAAAGTGGATCAGAATTACCATTGGAGCCTGTACCCCTTACTCTTACCTTGAAACCAGCACCAGGAGAACCAGAGTTTGGAAGAATGGTTACACCTGCTGTTCGTCCTTGTAAAGACGTTTGTAATTGGGCAGAGGATAAGGATTCTATGTCCTTCATGTCAATGGTTGATATAGCTCCTGTTACGACACTTTTTTTCTGACGACCATATCCCACTACTACGACTTCATCTAATAATTCAGAGTCAGGAGCTAAGATGACATCTAATACCTTTTTATCGGTAATGTCAAACTCTTGAGACTGATAGCCTGTGTAGCTAATAACTACGGTATTGTAGTCTTTCGGAACTTTGAGATCAAAAGCTCCATCTATATCTGTTACTGTTCCAATGGTGGTTCCTTTTACCAGTACAGTCGCACCAATCAATCCAATCCCTTCATCATCTACTACTTTTCCTGATATGTTTTGGGCAACAATTGCTACTGTAAAACACAGCCATAATAGTAAGCTAGCATGTAGTTTCTGTTTCATTTGCAAATGTTTTTATGTGAGAGTAGGAAGATATTTTGTAGCAAAAAATAGCTGCTTTAACTAATGGTCTTCCTCGTAATATTCTTGGCTTTGAATTTTTCCTCAAACTTAGGGCGAACTATTGAAAAGCAAGGGGGAGAGATGTGTCTTTTTAGGGGGGGTATTTTTTCAATGTATTATTTTTCAAGGTTTTATGTGCATAAATGACTACTTTACATTAAAATTTAGAGGAAAATTGAGATCACTGCTCATTTTGGGATTAGAGGAAGTAAAAGATGCTTTTATTCAATTTATTCCTGTTGAGATGACGGGACGTTTTCGGTTGGATTGGGGCATGTTGGAATGATGGGATACCTTCAGTTGGGTTTGGGCATGTTGAGATCAAGGGACGTTTAAGGTTCTTTTCTTATGCTCTCATGTGAGGTCGTCACTTTTACTACTCTTTTGGTGCTAAGAAGTACTTTCCAATACAAAATAGACCCGATAGTAGTGGTATCACCAAAGAGCTTGGCTTTATACCACAAGTCGAAAAGACTTGCGGTAGAGAGTGGGATTTGGTGATAAGAACGGATAGCGGGGAGACCCATTACGACGAAGCAATATCCTATCTCTCCACCTAAATATCCTCAAATAAATAATAGAGTTTTTAATGTTTCATAGGATTAGTAGCTATGTATTTTACTCTCACAAAACAAATTACTAAAAGCCAATATTATGAAATTAGCAGCAATAGATTTAATCATTATTTTTGCCTATTTACTGGCAACAGTCTTGATAGGTCTGTTCTTGAAAAAGCGAGCAGAACGTAGTAAAAAAGATTATCTGTTGGGCGGAAATCAGATGCCTTGGTATATGTTGGGATTGTCTAATGCATCGGGCATGTTCGATATTTCGGGGACCATGTGGTTGGTGACCTTGTTGTTTGTCTATGGTATTAAAAGTGCTTGGATACCTTGGCTGTGGCCCGTCTTTAACCAAATCTTTTTGATGGTCTTTTTGTCTATGTGGCTGAGGCGGTCTAATGTGACAACGGGGGCAGAATGGATTGGGACACGCTTTGGATTTGGAGGGGGAGCCAGAAGATCCCATGCTGTTGTGGTGATTTTTGCCATTATTATGGGATTGGGCTATCTTGCCTATGGATTCATTGGCGTGGGCAAGTTTATCGAAATCTTTGTGCCTTGGGAATATGTTTCTCAATATGTACCTTTTAGCATCTCACCCGAATATGTTCCGCATTTTTATGGTATTATTTTGACATGTTTTGCCGTCTTTTACTCCCTATTAGGTGGTATGATGAGTATTGTCTGGGCTGATTTGATACAATTTTTATTGATGGCAATCTCTAGTATAGTCATTGGGATCATTGCGATGCAAGCGGTGGCAGGTAATCCATTCTTGGTTCCTGATGGCTGGATGACTCCTTTCTTTGAAGCGCACCTCAATTTGGATTGGACCAATATCATTCCTGAAATTAATGCGAAAATCAAAAGCGATGGATTTAGCCTTTTTAGTGTGTTTTTTATGATGATGATCTTTAAAGGTATTTTGGTGAGTTTGGCAGGTCCAGCCCCTAATTATGATATGCAAAAAATCCTTTCGACCAAATCTCCAAGAGAAGCCGCTTTGATGAGTGGTTCGGTGAGTATGATCCTGATGCCAATTCGTTATTTTATGATTACAGGTTTTGCTGTACTCGCCCTTGTTTTTTATGATAGATTGGATTTGATAGTAGGAGGACAGATAGACTTTGAACAAATCTTGCCTTCTGCCATCAATGAATTTATACCTGTTGGTTTATTAGGAATTTTACTAGCGGGTTTATTAGCAGCCTTTATGTCCACCTTTGCAGGAACGCTCAATGCGACCCAAGCCTATATCGTCAATGATATTTATTTGAAGTACGTTAATCCTAAAGCCGAAAATACCCAAATCATTAACTATATAGCAGGGTTGGTGATGGTTTTCATTAGTATTTTATTGGGTTTTTATGCCAAAGATGTCAATGATATTTTGCAATGGATCGTATCAGGCTTGTATGGAAGCTATGTGGCTGCCAATATATTAAAATGGTACTGGTGGCGATTCAATGGCAATGGTTTCTTTTGGGGAATGGTGGGAGGTTTGGTTCCAGCCTTGTCTTTCCGATTTATTTTTGATGGTGTATTAGATTTATATACTTTCCCTTTGATGTTGGCATTGGCGGTGTTGGGTTGTATCATTGGAACTTATACGGCTCCACCTGTCGAAGAAGAAATTTTGAAGAAGTTTTATAAAAATGTCCGTCCTTGGGGCTTTTGGAAACCAATTCATGATAAAGTAATGACTGAAGATCCCAATTTTGAGAAAAATACACATTTCAAGCGAGATGTCTTTAATATTGTGATTGGAATCATCTGGCAAACAGCCTTAGTTATTTTTCCTATGTATCTGGTCTTACTTCAAACCGTTCCGATGGTTGTTACTTTAAGTATTGCTATTGTTTGCAGTATTATTTTGAAGAAAACTTGGTATGATACTTTACCGCAATAATATGATAATTTATTTAAAACGAACATCATGAAAAATCACCTACTCAAAAAATATATAATCGCTCTTTTGATGCTTTTAAGTTTTGAATCAATAGCACAAAACTGTGACTGCTCTACTATGATGAAAGAAGTGATCCAGCTTACAGAGACAGAGTATGCTTTATTTCAGTTTAAGGTCAATGAAGAAAATATAGGATACTACAATACCTTAAAGAAAACGCTTCTTCGACAAGCTGACAAACAAGATCAAACGCCTTGTCAGGAGCTTATTGATACCTATATAAGCTTCTTTAAAGATGGTCATTTATGGGTAGAATTAAGGGGAAAGGACGAAATCGCTGAACCAATTATCTATCAAGAAGACACAGACATAGATAGCACAAAAGTAGTCGAAATGCTCAATCGTAAAGACCTTGATCCTATTGAAGGAATCTGGGAAAGTACGGGATATAAGATTGCTATCGTCAAAAATCAAAATAAGGAAAGGGATAGAGATTTTGTTGGAGTCATTTTAGCATCCAGTAATCCCAATTTTAAAAGTGGAGAGGTCAAAATGGAGGTTAAAAAAGAGAAAACCAACTATACCGCCAACTATTTGATGGGAGATCATAAGGTTTTAAATTTGGAGACAAAGGTTTTTGATACCTATTATATAGAACAAGGAGAAATGATTTATTGGCGAAAAGTTTCTCCAATTAAGTCAGGAATAGAGTTGAAAGAATTGGGAGAAGTCAATCCCAGAGGTGTTTTATTTAAAGAATTGGGAAATCAAAATTATTATCTAAAGATTGGTGACTTTGGTGGACAAAATCAAAAAATCATAGAGGATTTGGTTAATGAAAATGAAGCTAAACTTAAAAACGCTAATATTTTGGTTATTGATGTTAGAGACAATGGTGGTGGAAATGATCCTACTTATTTTCCATTATTACCCTACATTTATTCAGGCAAAGTTGCCCTTCCAGAATTTGCTATTTGGACAAGTCCGAAAAATAAAGAGTACTTTGCTAATTGGTTGGAAAAAGAAGATAGCATAGAAAATACACCATTTTACCAAGTACTTCAATCAGAGAAAAGTCAATTATTTTCCTGGGAAGATGAAGAATCTTTTCACGAATTAGACACCATCTATCCGCATCCTAAAAAAGTAGCTATTATAGCCAATAGAGGAAGTGCTAGTTCTGCGGAAACATTTGTCGATAGATGTCAACAATCCAAACGAGTCGTTACTTTTGGTCAAAATACCGAAGGCATTGTTGATGGATACAATGGCAACTTTCTTGAAGAAAAATGTTATACCTTTCGTTATCCTACATCATTGAGAAGCAAAAATGTTGAGGATGCGATTGATCCTTATGGTATTTATCCTGATGTTTTTTTACCAGTTGACCAAAAAAATCCGATTCCCTTTATTTTGGAATTTATGGAAGATTATACCGTCGAAAAGTAAC
>JAHDBB010000331.1:3937-7167 GCA_020630635.1 Chitinophagales bacterium | reverse complement strand
ATATAAATCAATCGGATTGCTGGCTCACTACCTACATAGCAATCCGATTGAAACGATGAACCCTTTCTTTGTTACAATGAGGGTAACTTGGCAACTTTAGACGGGTAGCCCCATCAACAGACTGTGGCAAAGATGAACCGCAATTTGACAAAAATCGTACAGCAATTGTCAAATTTCAATAAAATACCAACATTAATCGTCAAAATTTCCACGAAATACAAAGGTTGAGACCGCAACGAACTAGCCCCGATGGTAGTGGTATTGCTGCTCGAAGCCAAGCCAGATGTAAGGCACTTTGAAAGTGCCTTGCATCTCAGCTACGCAGCAGCAATGAGAACGGACAGCGGGACTTTCCGATACGACAACGCACCTAACCTTTCGCTCCTAAAATAAAAAATCACAAAATGCCGAAAAAATTAGCAAAAGTCCAGATTTGTCCGTAAATTAAGGGGTCATAAAAGAACAAAAATAAAAAACTATGATTTCTACCAATGTCAATATTGAAGAAAACATCAATGCTGTTTTTGAAATGCAACAGCAGTATGCGAAGGATATTCGACATACAACGGCTAAGGAACGACTGGAGTATATCAAAAAGGTCGAGGCGTATCTTCGGGATGAGAACAATGTGAAAGCGTTGGAAGAGGCAATGAGTAAGGATTTGAGAAAGCCGCCTGTTGAGGTCTATGCGACGGAAATCGGTCCTGTTTTAGCCAATATTCAATATATTAAGAAAAATCTGAAAAAGTGGATGCGAGATAAGAAAGTTTCTACGCCGATTGCGATGGCTGGAACGAGTTCTTATATCCATTATGAACCCAAAGGGGTGACGTTGATTATTGCGCCTTGGAACTATCCTTTTATGTTGACCATTATCCCTACGTTGTATGCGGTAGCTGCTGGTAATACGGTGATGGTGAAGCCTTCGGAAGTGTCGGGTCATACAGCAGGTTTTATTCACAAGATGTTGGACAAGATTTTTGATAAAAAACATGTGGCGGTCTTTGAAGGTGATGTTCCTGTTGCAACGGCTTTGTTGGCGATGCCTTTCAACCACATTCACTTTACGGGTAGTCCTGCCATCGGTAAAATCGTGATGAAAGCCGCTTCTCAACATTTGACTTCTGTGACATTGGAATTGGGCGGAAAGTCGCCTGCCATTATTGATAAAACAGCGCATCTTAGTAGCACCGCTGAAAAATTGACTTGGGCAAAATCCTTGAACAATGGACAAACTTGTATTGCTCCTGATTATGTGTTGGTACACGAAAGTCTCAAAGATCAACTGGTAGAAGCTGTCCAAAAGAATGTCAATAAGTTTTTTAATGCGAAAAATAAAGGAGTGCAAGCATCTCCTGATTATGGTCGGATTATCAATGAAAGACATTATGGTCGGATCAATGGATTGATTGAAGATGCCATCAATAAGGGCGCAAATATTGCCGTCGGTGGCGAGATGGATGCTGCTGATAAGTTTATTAGTCCGACGGTGTTGGTGGATGTCAATGACAGTATGGAGATTATGCATGAAGAGATTTTTGGTCCTGTCTTGCCGATTGTTTCTTTTAAAAATAAAGAAGAGGTGGTCGATATTATTGGTCAGCGTCCAAAGCCTTTGGCCTTGTATATTGCTAGTAAATCGAAATCCGATACCGACTATTTTATCCAAAATACATCGGCTGGTGGAACGGTTATCAACGACTTTATGTTGGGGACGAGTAATCCTAGTTTGCCTTTTGGTGGAGTCAATAATAGTGGCATTGGAAAGTCATTGGGACATCATTCTTTTGTGGATTTCTCTAATGAACGGGGCGTGATTAAAAGAAATTGGGCTTCGCTTAAAATTATTTTCCCTCCTTATAATGATGGGATTATGACGATGGTGAAGCAGTTGTATAAGTGGACGTGATTTTTTGGAAGTCGATGGTTAATGGTCGATAGTCCATAGTTGTGGCTCATTTTAGTTTTAAATAAGAAAACATTGATACACAAAACATCTAAATCTATTTTTTAGGTGTTTTGTGTCTTCTTTTTCAAACATAAGTTTTATTAAAAAAATAATCTTTTGATTCGTCCTTTTATTCTTATAGCTACAATGTTCTAAACGCAATCCATTGGAAGAACTTACATTTTTTCATGGCAAGGGTGGGTTTGAAGCCTTCGGGACTCAACACATCACTACGGTATTACTTTTTGCCGTTATTGGAATACTTTTGATTTCGTGGAGCAAAACGAGACTAAATGAAAATCAACAGTACCATTTGGGTAACTTTTTGTCCATTTTTATAGCAGGAACGGTGTTGCTTTGGACCTTTTTGGAGATGTACTTTGGGCGTTTTGAGAATGAAGACTTACCTATTGCTGTCTGCAATTTTTGTGCTTTGGTGATGCCTTTTGTGATGCTTCGCAAAAGCTACTTTTTTTACGAAATTTTCTTTTTTTGGATTATGGCTGGCACGATTCAAGCCAACTTTACGCCAGACCTTCACTATGGATTTCCTCACTACTCTTTCTTCAAATATTGGATTGTTCATTCAGGCTTAGTGGTGTTGGTTTTATACGCCACCATCGTTTACAACTGGCGACCTTATGCCAAAAGCATTTTCAAATCATTTATTGGGTTAATTACTTATTTTTTCTTCACAATTTTGGTCAATTATCTTACTGAAACCAATCATATGTATCTCCAACATAAACCCAAAACGGCTTCTGTCTTGGACTATTTTGGGGCGTGGCCCTGGTATGTGGTGACGGCTTTGGTTTTGGTGATTCCTGCCTTTTGTTTGGTGTATTCTCCGTTTTTTATCAAAGATAAGTTGAGTAAGAAGTAGGTTTAGGGTCCATAGTTACAGTTCATTTTTTACATGTTGGGACGAGGGGACGTTGTGGTTCATTGCGTGGTTTTGGGACGAAAGGGACGTTTTTATGAGTCCATAGTCGATGGTCAATAGTGTGGTTCATTTCGTGTTTTTCTCTCCACACACCACTAGAATCAGGATTTTTAGGATGAGAGGATTTTCTTGATTTTTTCGGTTCTTTCGTGGCTTCATTCTAAAAAACAAAGTAAAATATTTTTTCTTTTTAGGAGCGAAAGGTTGGTCTTTCATTGTAATGGAAAGTCCCGCTATCCGTTCCTATGAATGCAGCCAACACTTCTACCGCAAGTCTTTTCGACTTGTGGTTCAACGCATTGCATTCATACCACTACTATCGGGGCTATTTGGATTTGG
>JAHDBB010000331.1:0-3837 GCA_020630635.1 Chitinophagales bacterium | reverse complement strand
GTCTTAACTCGAATTTTTAGGAATTAAGAGAATTAGCAGAATTTTTGTCATTCAAATAGCGAAAAATCTTTTGTGGTAAGCAAAAATCAAAACTCAAATACTTGTCCTTGTTCGACGACTTTAAATCCACTTTCCAAAAAGGCTTTTCGTTCAGGCGTGTCTCTCAACAAAGGATTGGTATGATTGAGATGGATAAAATAGACTTTCGCTTTTTCGCTGTCTTCCAAGTCCTGTAAAAACTTCATACTTTCTTCAATAAATGGATGGGGGATTTCGCTCATATCCCGATTCGGAATTTCTCCATTTTGATAAAAAGTCCCATCAATCAAGACCGCCTCCACCTTTTTGATTTCCTCCTTCAAGTCCTTCTCCCACATTTCCCACTTATCAATATCGGGAATAAACAACAAGCTACTTTTCTCGCTCTCAATTTTATAACCGACTGTTTCCGAGTATTCATCTCGATGCGGAACTAAGAAAGGCGTTAAATTGATTCCATTGTTTAAATCAACTGCTTTTTCTGCTTCCATCACCTCTAAACGCAAGTTATTGATTTTCACCAATTGACTCCAAGGAGCGTTGTTGGTTAGAAAGTCCGCCATACGAGGCATCACATAGGTCAGTAAATCTTTGGCTCCGATCACTTCTCTCCCTAAGTGCATCAAGCCTGTATAGTGTCCAATATGTGCATGGGTCAAAAAGATGCCATTGGGTACAACTTGCGGATTCTCTAGATGCGTCTGTAAATCCCGTAGCTGTTTGTTAAAATCGGGAGTCGCCTCTATCATCCACATCTGGTTATTGGCTTTATCGACAATCCCTAGAGAAATTACATATTTTTGTGTTTCTTCCCCATTCCAGTACACTTCACAACACGTTTTGGTACATCCAGCTTGTGGATAGCCAGCGTCTTGGGCAATCCCTAAGACCACGACATATTTTTGAGCAGTCATTTCCATTATAGTTTGATCCGATGTAGTTTGAGCGTGTAATCCCAAGCCGACAATCATATAAAGAAGCCATAAAAATATATTGTCACGCATAGTTTTGGTATTTCAATCCGTAATATCACAAACCTCCACATCGACCACCGCTTTTAAATCCACCATTTTCAACTTCACGCCACTACCTGCCTCCCCACTACTCATCGTCAAAAACTCATGTTGTGTCAGCTTTTCATCCATAAAAAAACGGGCTTTTCCCAACATCAATAAAGGCGAAATTGCGCCAATAATCAAACCATATTCTTCGGTGACTATCTCCTTTGGAATAAAACGCAACTTATTAGATCCAACTACCTTACGAGCTTTCTTTTGATTCAATCCACAACTACCTGGAATGAGAAAAGCCAATACATTTTTATGTTTATCATAGCACAGCAAAGTCTTGGTCACTTGATCCAAAGAGACCTTTCTTTCCAAAGCGGTTTCTGCACAAGTATAGACGGCTTTAGAATGTTCCAATATCTCAAAATCTATCGCCTTATCATTCAAAATAGCCAGTGTCTTTTCCCGATTACTCATCTTCTTTTTTGTTGAAGCCCAAACTAACCGAGTTGATACAATAGCGTAATCCATTGGCTCCTGGTCCATCGTTAAAGACATGTCCTAAGTGTCCATCACAAGTAGCACAGCGAATTTCGGTACGAATCATCCCATGACTTTTATCCAATACTTCTTTAACATTTTCGCTTTGAACTGGCTCCATAAAGGAAGGCCATCCACAACCAGAATCAAACTTGGTTTCTGATGAAAATAAGGGTGTTTCGCAACCTGCACAAATGTACATGCCGTCTTCTTTGTTTAGATAAAATTGTCCTGTAAAAGGTCGTTCTGTACCACTTTGTCGCAATACTCGATATTGTTCATCCGTCAATTGTGCTTTCCACTCTTTATCTGTCTTGTTAACTTTTTGAGGTTTGTCCATGAGACTTGTTTTAATTTCATAATTCCTTATACACAAAAAGCAGACACGAATCATCGCATCTGCTCATAATTTTTTATTTTTTACCAGTTAAGGTGCTAAAAACTTGCTCTACTCCTCCGTTTTTTCTGCCGCTGGAGCCTCTTCTACGGGAGCAGTTGCCTCTGCTACTGGCTCTTGTACAGGTGCTTCTTCTTTTTTAGGAGCAGTTGGTTTATTTGCTCTATTTTTTGACTTAGGTCTGGCATTACCAAACGACTTATTAATGATTTTACCTCGACGGCTTCTTTTATCTCCTTTTCCCATAAATTTGAGTTATTAAGTTTTTTATTAAAAATTGGATAAATTCATTTTTAGGCTGCAAATATACGACTTTTTATCAAAAATAGCCAAAAATCATATAGAACTACGCTTATTGCTTATGCTTCAATTACATACGCTCCCTGTTGATTGACTTTTGAAACATAAGACGCACTTCCTATGGCTATTTTTTTGAAAGAATCTTGTATCACTTGGGCTATATTTTCCGCCTTATCCAATGAGTTGCTAAAGGAATAAACGGAGGGTCCTGATCCTGATATTCCAAAGTTTAACGCTCCTGCTGCTAAGGCTGCTTTTTTGACTTCATCAAAGCCTTTGATCAAATCCACTCGATAAGGTTCTGCTAAGTGGTCTTGCAAGCTTTTACTGATCAAATCATAATCACTTTGATATAAACCCGATACGAAACCAGCCAAACAAGACATTTGTTTTAAGACCGTTTTCATCGGTACTTCTTTCGGTATTCGTCCTCTGGCTTCTTTGGTAAAAATCTGCAAATCGGGATGTACAACTGTACAAAATAAAGAATCTGGAATGGGCAATTCCACGATTTCTAAGGGTTCATAAGAGCGCAATAAGACGATTCCTCCTAGCAAACTGGGGATCACATTATCACCATGTATAGAACCTGACACACTCCCTTCCGCCACTAAGGTAAAGGGCATTAAATCGTGTTTGCTTAATGGAGAACCTAACAATGCATTTACAGCAACTACGGCAGCGACGGCACTGGCAGCACTAGAACCCAATCCACTGCCCATTGGCATATTTTTATGCACTCGTAAGTCGATTCCTTCTTTGGCATCCAATGAATCTAACAAGGCTTGGACAGCGATTCCTGCGGTATTTTTCTTTGCGTCCAACGGCAAGACTCCTCCATCTCCTGTTATTTCGACAATTCGTAAAACTCCTTCTTCATTAAATGCGGCTTCTACTTCGTCACCTGGTGCGGCTAATGCCATTCCTAATACATCAAATCCACAAGTGACATTACCTACGGATGCAGGTGCAAATGCACGAACCTTTTTTGTTAAATCCATTAAATTTGAGTTTGTTAGTCGATTGTCCGTATTTAATAATTGATTGGTTTTATTCATGGTTTTTTGTTTTTTGGAGAGAATGGTTATTACTCTTTCATCGTGATGGGTCTCCCCGCTATCCGCTCTTATAAATGCAGCCAGCGTTTTATGAAGCCAACGCATTGCATTTATACCGCTACTATCGGGTCTAGTTGGGTTGAGAAAGAACCTTTAGTACCAGCTTTTGTCTACCCTTCTAAAGTTGCCATGATTATTGCCCCATTTTACAATCAAAGAAAAAATGGCTCGCTTCAATCGGATGGGTCTTCCCGTCAAAGAAGAGGCAATCCGATTGATAAAGAGAAAAAGAGTCCATTAATATAAGTCAATCGGATTGCAGTCACTATAGGTTGAAACCATAACGATCTAGCCCTGATAGTAGTGGTATTCGTGTAGAAGCGTTGGCTTCCTAAAACATAGCCACACGAATGAGAACGGATAGCAGGACTTTCTAATGCGACGAAGCATCAAAAAGTTCGCTCCTAAAAAAATATTACAAAATGAACTGCATTCA
>JAHDBB010000330.1:5998-7186 GCA_020630635.1 Chitinophagales bacterium | reverse complement strand
ACACACAGAAAATGGTTGACAAAACACCTCAAAAAAAACCTGCAAAAATTTATTTAACAGTGTAATTAGGCATCATAATTAATTTTGGTCTCTCCCGACTTCCACTTGATATTACAACCGATACTGGGTTTTTGCACTTCACTAACCGCCTCACCAGCCAATACAGCATCTAGGGCTGCTCTAATATCTTTACCCGTCACAGGAGGCACTTCTCTACTCGGTCTTGCATCGTCTAACTGCCCTCTATAAACGCACTTCATATCTTTATCAAAAATACTAAAATCAGGTGTACAAGCCGCTTTATAAGCCTTCGCTACCTCTTGTGTTTCATCATATAAATATGGATAAGGCAAGTTGATTTGTGCTGCCAATTCTTTCATCTTATCGGGCCCATCTTGTGGATATTTTTCGGCATCGTTGCTCGAAATTGCAATAATACTTACCCCTTTTGGAAGATAATCATTTCCCAATTTCACCAATTCATCCATTACAAACTTTACATAAGGGCAATGGTTACAAATAAACATCACCAAAGTCGCTTTATCTGATTTTAAGTCATTCAAACTTTTATGCTCGCCTGAAATAGTATCTAATAAGGTAAAGTCAGGTGCTTGAAAGCCTAATGGAATTTGTACAGTCTCTATTGCTGCCATTTTATTCGTTTTTAAGTAATTTAAAAATTGTTTGTTTTTTGGAGAGAACGGTTATTACTCTTTCATCGTGACAGGTCTCCCCGCTATCCACTCTTATAAATGCAGCCAACGCTTTACGAAGCCCGTCCATTGCATTTATACCGTTACTATCGGGTCTAGTTGGTCAAGTATTGTACTTCTTAGGAACAGTTTTTTACTTCTAATATCACCTTTACCCAAGCACAAACACTGCGACCATGCAAAATAGCCCCGATAGCAGTGGTATTGCTGCGAAGCGTGGCTGATTCAAATGATGACTTGAAGTCACCATTTGATTTTGTAGGATTAGAGCAGCAATAAAAACGGATAGCGGGACTTGCCATGACAACGAAGTATCCAACCTTTCGCTCCTAATCAAAAGGTACTCGTAAAAGCCCTTTTATTTCGACAAAGATACAAATTTATTTACCAAGAAAATAACCTGATTTCACCAAACTCCATTTTCATATCCAAGTTAACAAGCATTTCTACGCTTCTCCTTCACTTCTAAAGATGG
>JAHDBB010000330.1:0-5898 GCA_020630635.1 Chitinophagales bacterium | reverse complement strand
CAAACAGTACCACAAGCCATCAAATATCAAGCGGTGGCAAGAGATGCAAGTGGAACTATACTCAACACACAAAACGTTAGTGTTCAATTAGAAATTACAGAGGACGATAATACTATTTACGCTGAAACCCATACCACCACCACCAATGCCTACGGACTTTTCTCGGTCAATTTAGGACAGGGAGAAGTCATCATGGGCGACTTCCAAAATATTGCGTGGGAAACTGCCAATAAAAATGTTCAAATATCTTTTGACCCCAATGGCAGTGATAATTTTACCTTAATTGGAACCTCTCCTTTACAATCTGTTCCCTATTCATTTATAGCGCAAAAAGCCATTGAAGACCAAGATAACCAAAGCCTTTCTTTTGATGCCTCCACCAATACATTAAGCTTAGAAAATGGCGGTACTGTCAATTTAAACAGTTTAGCAGGAGGAGAAGGTTCTACCACTAGCACCTTACTTTCAATAACCACTGAAGAAGATGGTGAAAATTGTTCAACAGGAGGAATTAAAATAGACTTTGGAATAGACACAAATGGAAATGGAATTTTAGAAGTTGAAGAAATTACCAATACTCAATATGTCTGTAATGGCGAACAAGGAGCAACAGGTCAAGTAGGTCCGGCAGGTCCAGCAGGACAAGACGGACAAGACGGACAAGACGCTGCTATTAATGTTCCTGGACCACCTACCGATCAGAGCCTTATCAATCTTATACTCGAAGAAGAAGGAGAAAATTGTAATACAGGTGGCATCAAAATTGAAACAGGAATAGACACAAATGGAAATGGAATTTTAGAAGTTGAAGAAATTACCAATACTCAATATGTCTGTAATGGCGAACAAGGAGCAACAGGTCAAGTAGGTCCGGCAGGTCCAGCAGGACAAGACGGACAAGACGGACAAGACGCTGCTATTAATGTTCCTGGACCACCTACCGATCAGAGCCTTATCAATCTTATACTCGAAGAAGAAGGAGAAAATTGTAATACAGGTGGCATAAAAATTGAAACAGGAATAGACACAAATGGAAATGGAATTTTAGAAATTGAAGAAATTACCAATACTCAATATGTATGTAATGGTGAACAAGGACCAGCAGGAGCCAATGCCCCTGATCCATCTGGTGGAGATGGACTTACTAGTCTCATCAATGTAAATGTAGAAGAGCCAAGTGATAACTGTGAAGCAGGTGGTCTGCAAATTGAGACAGGTATAGATACCAACGATAATGGCAACTTAGATGATAATGAAATTACTAGTACCGAATATATTTGTAATGGATTGCAAGGACCTCTAGGTCCAACAGGTCCTCCTGGAGAGAATGGTCAGGACGGACAAGATGGTCAAGATGGCGCACAAGGTCAAACAGGTCCAGCAGGGCAAGATGGAACGGATGGACAAGGTGGTCCAGGTTCGACTGGTGCTGACGGTGCTGATGGAATGGACGGTCTAGATGGATTGAATAGCCTTATTTCTTTAACACCCGAAGACGCTGGTGAAAATTGTGAGGAAGGCGGTATAAAAATAGAAGTTGGTTTAGACACGAATGGTAATGGAATTTTAGATAGCGATGAAGTTACCGACACTCAATATATCTGTAATGGAGAAATGGGAGTAGCTGGTCCAGAAGGACCGGAGGGACCCGAAGGACCAGAGGGTCCAGTAGGTGAAGATGGGTTAGACGGTGCTGATGGTGTCTGTGGTCCTTGTCCTCCTTATCCTGATCCTCCTTATGAGAATGGTCAAAATAGCCTTATCAATATCACTCCCGAAAACGAAGGTGAGAATTGTGCAGAAGGAGGAACCAGAATAGATGTCGGTCTAGATTCAAATAATAATAATATTTTAGATGATTCAGAAATTAGCAATAGTGCCTATATCTGTAATGGTATGAATGGCAATAGTGGCGGTCTAACAGGACCAGAAGGTCCTCCAGGTACACCAGGAATCAATGGAACAAATGGTCTCAACAGTCTTATTGCTATCAACATGGAGGAAGCTGGTGAAAACTGTGCCACAGGAGGCATTAGAATTGAAGTCGGATTAGATACCAATGGAAATGGAACATTAGATAGTGATGAAGTTACTGACACCCAATACTTATGTAATGATTTTGCAGGAATGATTGGTTCTAATACTGATAATGTAGAAGGCAAAGGGACTTCAATCATGACGATTATCCAACAACAAAATGAAACCATCAAAGAATTAGAAGAAAAAGTCGCTCAATATCAATTGTTAGAACAACGATTGAATCAAATGGAGGCTGTACTGAAAAACAAAAACATTAGCGGACAAGCAGCAAACAAGTAAGTAAGTGTAGGATAGGGACAATGAAAACTTATCACCTGACAAGTTGATGTTGTCCCTTCTTTTTTCACCTTTAAAAATTTGAAGTTATGAAATATATATTAACTACGCTGCTGTTTTTCCTTTCTTTTATAATGACAGCACAAGACCTACAAGTCTTTTCGACGGCTGGTGATTGTACTGAAAATTCTACGGTTGGAACGCTCTCTTGGACATTGGGCGAAGTCATTACAGAAACCTTTGACAACGAAAACAGCACCTTAACCAGTGGCTATCAACAAAGTCGCTTAACAACCGATTGTTTAGAAGATTTTATGGTGATGCACAATGTCTTATGTTTAGACACAACTTATCAAATTTTGATTGCATTTGATAGTGAGGGTGTGGGAGAAAATGGCTATAATATCTTAGACAACATCAATGGTACACAATACGATAATATCACTGCCAATAGTCTAAATTTAGGTCCTTTTGAATTTAATACAGGCTATTCTTATACCGTATCAATTGCAGATAATCCAGCTTGTTCAGAAACTTTTGGAACAGCCATTGTTAGTTGTACAGCGACTGCTATTGAGTTGGTCAGCTTTGACGGAAATACTCAAAAAAGAGCTAATCAACTCACTTGGAAAACCGCCTCTGAATACAACAGCGATTACTTTATTGTAGAATCTTCTATAGATGGCATTCACTTTCAAGAAGTTGGCAAAATAACGGCTCAAAGCAATAGTTCTACGACTCAAGAATATGAGCATTTAGACTATGACCATCAAAATAAAAGTTTGTATTATCGACTCAAAGAAACGGATAAAGAAGGCTTTACCCAAGTCGTTTCTAAAGTTATTTTCTTAGAAAGAGATGTGCATACAACACCTTTTGAAATTTTGGCTGTTTTCCCAATTCCAGCTCGTGAAACCTTGTCTGTACAATATCACATTGAAAAAGCAACCAATATACAAGCCAGTATTTATGATGTAACAGGCAAGTTGATAGAACAAAAAATGATGGATACGCATATTGGTTTTAATCAATTAGATTGGAGCTTGGCAAGTTATAATGCAGGGACTTATTTTATCCAATTGACCAATAATGAAGAAGTTGTTTTATCAAAATTTATTAAAACCCAATAACAAATCGTTCCCCTACTATATATATTCCCCTTCGTCCACCTTATTTTTACCGCATAATTGTTTTAAGTAATGGTGAAACATAAATGTTTTAGCCATGCTAAATGTAAGGAGATTCATTGATGTGTGGGTCTCCTTTTTTTTATTTTTCTCAAAATCCATACTCCACAAAATCTTCACTAAATTCTTGTGCTTGAAAGTTGGGATTGACTTCCAAATCTAAAAACTCATAGCGTTCATACAAGCCTTTGTCATCTGACATTTCCAACATCAATGGCAAAAATTCCACAGCATCTAAATATAAGATCGCTTGGGGTGAATAAGTTGTTGGAATTTGGATCACTTGTCCTTCTTTTACATCAAAATAATCAGAAAGTTCGGGATTTTTTTCTAAAATAATATAATCGGCAATATGGCGACTTCGAGCGATTTTTAAAATATTATCTCCTTTTTGAATGGTATAATCTATAAACGTATAAGACGGATCTTTTAGCTGTAAATGATAGCATGTACGATTATCAAATGTCACCATTCCTTCAAAAGTCAATATATCATCCAAAGCTGTTTGGTTCAGATAATCTTTAACCACATCATAAAACAATCCATAACCTGTTGACTCGATGGGATGATGTTTTTGATTGCCCAATAATAAAAAGCCATACTGATTCAATTTGAGATTGATAAAAGGAAAACCATTGGGATTGACATAAACGTAGCCATCATATTTTCCATCCACCAATAACAACTCGACTCCTTCATTGGGTTCAATACATTTGATATAAATTTTCTGGGGTTCTACCTGATATTTGATATCGACTATTGCCTCATTCCATCCCTTTCGCACTCGCTCTTTTTGAATAAATCGAAACTTTAATCGCTCCGCTTTTTCTATGGCCTCCACCATTTGTTCCAATAATTTTACATTATCAATTTGCTGTCCAAGTGTTAGCAAACTAAAGCCCATCATTCCAATAAAGAGGAAGATTATTTTTTTCATGTTTTTCTTTTTTAGGAGCGAAAGGTTCGGTGCGTTATCGCAATGGAAAGTCCCGCTATCCGTTCCTATGAATGCAGCCAAGTTTTAGGCAGCCAACGCTTATGCATTCATACCACTACTATCGGGGCTAGTTGGTGGAGGACAGTACTTCTTAGCACCAGTTATGAGTTATCAAACATCGACTCAAAAAAGCGATCATACTCCCCTATTTTATTTTTCCAATCATAGACCATTGCATATTGATGAATATTTTGTCTGCGAATGACTTTGGTATTAAAAATCAGTCGTTGTAAACGCTTTAAAAAATCTCTTTCGTCTTCATAAAAATAAGTACGTTGATAGGCTTCGGGCAAATGTTCGGGATAGGCTAAACGCTTAGGCAATAAGGGGATGACATCGCAAGCCATTGCTTGTACCAAGCTTACTCCAAAAAAATCATGGTGAGAAGTCACAGGAATAATATCTGCACGATGCAGCCAGTGGGCATATTCTTCAAAACTTTCGGCATATCCAAAATGCAAAATGTGGTCGGCTAAACGTTGTCGGGCTTCTTCAAAGATAGCAGGTTTTTTTTCATAGTTTTTACCCAACACCACCAACTTAAAGTCAATGCCTCTGTCTTTGAGTGTAAACAAAGCTTGAAAAAAATCATTAGGATTTTTATCGTATTCCCAGCGATGATTCCATAAAAGAACGGCACGATTGTACATCGTTTTTTCCTTTGGCTCCAAATCTCGCAATTTTTGCAAGTCAATCCCTAATGATAGAACTTGACTTTTGGCTCTGATACTTTCGATGCTATTGGTTTCCTGATGATCTGGAAAAGATTTGAGGAAGCGTGGCAAGGTATTGAGAAAGGCTTCTTGATGATATTGGGAGTTGAATAAAACTTTGTCGGCTGTTAATGCACTGGTAAAGTTGATAAAGGCATAGTGGTTGTCTCTTTTGAGTTGTGGGTCTTTGTCTGTTGGCGACCAAGGATAGGTTAATTGGTTTTCGTGAAAGTAGAGGGCAGTGGGAATATGGGCGGTGCGTTGGCGAGTGAGGCTTAGAAAGGTGGTGAGGTCCAACATGTCAGTCGCTAGAATCAAGTCTGGTTGAAAGTTACTTTCATTGAAACGACGAGCGAGGGTGACGGCTCCTCCATGCATTCGCCACTTCCAATAATGCCCACTCATCCCGTATATTTCGATAGAATGTTGGCTGTATTTTTTTAATTCTTCTGCCCAGTCTTGGTGAGAACCAGTAAGGTAGGGTTCTAAAAGTAGAATGTTCATTTGTAATGGTAAATGATGAATGGTGAATTATAAATTGTTTATTAGTCGATGGTCAATAGTACAGTTCATTTTGTGGATGGAGACGTTTTTGGTTCTTTTTGTGCTTTGGGAACGAGGAGATGTTTGTTCAGATTGTGATGTGTTATGTCCTTTCAAAAATAGCCCCGATAGTAGTGGTATG
>JAHDBB010000329.1 GCA_020630635.1 Chitinophagales bacterium | reverse complement strand
TCGTCCCCTCACGTCACATCGTCACTTTCGTCCCATTTTCATTACTAAGAAGTCCCCATCTCAACCAACTAGCCCCGATAGTAGTGGTATGAATGCTGAAGCGTCGGCTACCTAAAACGTTGGCTGCATTCATAGGAACGGATAGCGGGACTTGCCTCCACGACGAAGCATCCAAACCTTCGCTCCTAATAAAAAATTAATCACCTCAAAAAACCTTACCTTGTGACTCCCAATAATGTTATCAAGTATTACAAAGATTGTTATCAAGCAGATAATCGAGAATTACAATTACTGAATTTCTTTTCTAAGAAAGTAGAAAACACTTTATTTTTTCAAGAGAAAGAGGAACTCTTGACTGGAGAGTTTTCAGCCGTCCATGTCAATGATGCTTATGCGGATAAGATGCATTCTATTTTGCATTTACACGGACGAGAAAAAAAGCTGTACTATTGTGCATTTTTTATTACAGGATTGGGAACGAATATGCAAGGGAAAGAACAGAAAATCTGTGCGCCTTTGTTGTTGTATCCTGCCCAAATCACTTTCCAAGATGGATTAAATATGGTGTCCGTCAATTTTCAAAATCGCTTGATTAATTTTTCCATTTTATACAAAATACGAGACAAGCATTTAGATGATAAGGAGTTTTATCTGAAAGTACGAGAGCAGTTGCCACAAGGACATGTAGATTTGCGAGGGGCTGGCGATGTAGAACGCTGCTTACAACATTGGTGCAGTCAAATAGAAACCAGCGAAGTATTATTTTATCCGACTTTAACCTCTGAACGTACCTTAAAACAAATCACCAATATCACTCGACTCAAAGAACAAAAAGGCTATCGCTTGGTTCCGTCTTGTGCATTGGGATTGATCAAAAAATCACAACAAACCATCGGTGTTTTACACGAATTAGAAGTCTTGGGAAAACAACAATCTTTCTCGCAACCTTTACAACATTTATTGGGGATGGGACGACAACGCTATCAAGAAGCCGCCCAAAGTTTTGAATATACACCTGCCCTATTGAGCGAAGCCCAAAAACAAATTTTACACTCCGCCCAACAAAATCCATTGACTTTAGCCATCGGTCCTCCAGGCACAGGAAAATCCTTTACCATTGCGAATTTAGCGATTGATTTCTTTACCAGAGGTAAGTCTGTTTTGATTGTTTCTCGAAGCGACCAAGCGGTGGATGTGATTGCCCACAAGATTGAAAACCAGTTAGGGATTAGTGGTGTGGTGGTTCGGGGAGGTCGAAAGGATTATTTGAAAAAACTTAAAAATCACCTTGAAAATATTATTTCGGGTATCGGTATCAAAGGACATAGCCAAACAACTATTGACCGATATGCTATCAATTTGCGAAATATTCAAAACCAATTGATTGAATTAAAGTCGTCTTTTAACTCCATTATCAAGCGAGAAAATAAGGCAGCAAAAATGACGGCTTACGCTACTGAACGGGGCGGTCCCATCGGTAAGCAATTGATTAAATTGTATTTGAAATTGATGGTTTCGGATAGTCCCTTGATTCAACAAATCAAAAAAATGGAGGAACTCATCGCCTCCCGTCAGGAAAATTTATCGCAATTGGTGACACTATATTATGATCAAATGGTGGCCAAGGTTTTGAAAAGCAATCGTAAAATCTTAAATAGTTTCTTAAATGCGCTTAGAGCCAAAACAGGTAATATTCAGCAGCGACATTTTGATAACATGAACTTTCAAACCTTGCTCAATGTCTTTCCGATTTGGTTGGTCAATACAAGCGACATTAGTACTGTTTTACCCTTTGGCGAAGAACTTTTTGATTTGGTCATTATTGATGAAGCCTCTCAATGTGATATTGCGTCATGTTTGCCTGTCATCCAACGAGCGAAACATGTGGTGGCGGCTGGTGATCCCAAACAGTTGCGTCACGTTTCCTTCTTGTCTTATGCCAAAATGAAAAGTCTTCGAGAAGAATATGACTTGGAGGATTTGCCTGAATATGATTTTAGGTCACAAAGTGTTTTAGATTTAATCAATAGTACGATTGAGCAACAATCACAAGTCATCGCATTGGATGAACACTTTAGAAGCAAGCCATCTATCATTCAATTTAGCAATATCGAATTTTATGGCAATAAGCTAAAGATTATGACACAAAAACCTGATTCGCATTTGAAGAAGTCTTTGTATTGGTGTCCTTGTGATGGTAAACGAGAAAAGCAAGGCTACAATGAAAAAGAGGCGAATGAGATTATACGTAAAATTTTGGAAATTTCTAAGAAAGAGAAAGAAAGCGATCAACCGACTAGTATTGGTATTTTATCACCATTTAGAGGTCAAGCCGATTATATTTTGGACAACTTACAAAAGTTAGTACCTGGCGATGTATTGAGTCGGCATCAAGTAAGTGTAGGGACCGCTCACGCTTTTCAAGGAGATGAAAAAGATGTCATTTTACTTTCTTTTGTCGTAGATGATGATAGCCATCCTACTGCTATCCGACATATCAATCAAGATGAGGTTTTTAATGTTTCCATAACCAGAGCCAAAAACCAACAGTACGTTTATACCTCTATCAAAACGAATAGCTTACCCATCAATTCGCTTTTACGAAAATACTTGGAACAAATCAATGTAGCTCCGTCTTTATTGCCTTCACAACTGGAGATGGAACACGATGTTTTTCTGCAAGATGTCTTAGAATCCTTAGATGACTGGCAAGAAGATTTTAAAGTTTTTACAGCTTATTATATTGCTGGAACTTTGATTGATATTGCCATCGAACACGATAATAAAATTTATGGAATTGACTTGATTGGTTATCCTGGTAATTTTAGTGGGGCTTTGGAGTTAGATCGTTATCTGATGTTGATGCGAATTGGAATTAAGGTATTGCCTTTGCCTTATACTTTGTGGTTTTTGAAAAAATTACATTGCCAAAACTTGATACGGGAGATGGTGGGATTTGAGGAATTGCAGGAGCATTATTACGTTTAGCCATTCTTTTGGAGCGAATGGTAGGGTGCTTCGTCGCAATGGAAAGTCCCGCTGTCCGTTCTCATTGCTGCGCTAGCCGATCCAAACCTGACAGGTTTTCAAAACGCTGTCAGGTTAAGCCCAACCGCAGCAATACCACTACCATCGGGGCTAGTTGGTTGAGGACAGAACCTTTTTCTTTCAAAAAAATACGATCAAAAGGAACAGATAACGCTTTTTTTGTGTTGTACAAGCCATTGTTTGAAAACACCAGTAATAATAAAAAATGACATTAAATAATTACCGTTTAGAAAAGGTAGATCCTTTGATTTATACAGAGGAAGATTGGAAACGCTATTTTGATTTTCGAGTCAAGAGTTATGCTTTAATAAATCGACCAATGCCTTTTGAATCGTTGGAAAAGTTAAAGGAGTTCAATTTGAAGTCGATTAAAGAGGGAAAGGAAATATATCAAGTCTGGAAAAATGAGCAAGAAAATGGTACTTTTGTTTTTTCTACTGAATTTAAAGATGATTTGGAAAAGCGTTATACTTATTTGAACAATTACATGAATGATAAGTATCTAGCGTCCAATTTATTAGAAATGATCTTTAATAAATTTATAGATTATGATGAAAATTCCAATTCTTTGGCAATAGATTCTATCAATGGCATGAATGATTATGTAGCGGATGTATATGATGCTCAAGTTGCTTCGACTTTAGCGTTTTATGAATTGAATATAAAAGAAGCCAATGTTGAAAAAATTGATGCTTGGTTGGCAGAAGCTCCTGCTAAATTTCCTAATTTGAGGATTGCATTGTATACAGAACTTCCAGATGATTTAATAGAAGAATATGCGGCATTGTATCGGCAATTGTGGGCAGACATGCCCAATAACTCTACATTGGATGATGTCCAAATTACGGCAGAAGGTATTAAATCTGCACAAGAAGCAGGAAAAAAGAGCAAACATTGTGCGTATCGTTATGTCGTCTTTAATGAAAACAATCAACTAATTGCTAAAACGTATGTAGTTGTTAATCTTGAGCAGCCACAAGTGGTAGAACAATTTATGACGGGAGTCATGGAAAAATATAGAGGGCGTGGATTGAGTAAGTGGATCAAGGCAGCCATGTTTAAAAAGTTGGTAGCAGATTTTCCTGAATTGGAAAAAATAGAGACAACAGCGCACCCAGATAATCATCCGTCTAGAGAATTGAGCAAACAAATGGGCTATAAAAGAACAGGGGGGGAAAAAGGGTTTTTGATTGACAGGGCTAATATTGTTCAGTGTTTAAAAGCCAATGTCTAATCAACGTGAATCTTGGATTAAAACAGTTTAAACCTGTTCAGATACTATAGGTTGAAACCATAACCCTCTAGCCCCGATAGAAGTGGTATCGCTGCTCGAAGCCAAGCACAGATGTAAGGAAAAGCGGCAGCGATAAGAACGGATAGCGGGACTTTCTACAACGACAAAGTACCCAACTGTTCGCTTCTAATAAAGAAAACTATTTAATCAAAAAACATAACTATTTGAAAGCAAAAGTTATCAAATCAACTGGCAGTTGGTATAGCTGCAAAAACGAAGAAGGCAAACTTATTAATGCTCGAATCAAAGGAAAATTTCGCCTTGAAGGACTCAAAACCACCAATCCTATCGCTGTCGGTGATGAGGTGATCTTGGAACAAGAAGAAGGGCTGAATACCTATGTCATTACCCAAATTGAAGAACGCAAAAATTACATCATTCGTCGTTCTCCTCGAAACCCTCATAAAAACCATATCATCGCCTCCAATCTGGACCAGCTTTTTTTGGTCATTACGATGCGAACCCCTCGAACCTCTACGGGCTTTATTGATCGAATGCTTTTGGTCGCTGAAATGCACCATATTCCCACCACTTTAATCGTCAATAAACGAGATATTTATAACCAAAAGGACTTGGAACGTTTTGAAGAAATCAAAGCCATTTATGAAAATATTGGCTATGGTATTCGCTTACTTTCTGCCCAAAATGAGGAGGATATAGAGGCTTTAAAGACCGACTTGAAAGACAAAACAACCTTGTTTGCAGGACATTCGGGAGTCGGAAAATCAACCCTTATCAATCAACTCATTCCAGGTTTAGAAATCAATACAAAAGAGATTTCAACTTACACAGATAAAGGGAAACATACCACCACTTTTGCGGAGATGCATCCTTTGCCCGATGGTGGATATATTGTCGATACGCCTGGCATCAAGGAGTTGGGAGCGGTCCATTTAGAACCCGAAGAAGTCAGTCATTATTTTGTAGAGATGCAAAAACGCCTTACCGATTGTAAATTCAACAATTGCTTGCATAAAAATGAGCCGAAATGTGCGGTTGTACCTGCTTTGGAAACGGGAGAAATGGCCACTTCTCGTTATGATAGTTATCTTAAAATATTGGATGAAATATCGGCAGTTGATTATTGGAAACGGTAGTTTTAAGGTTTAAAAATTGTACATTTTTCCTTTTTTTAATAAATTAGGGGAATGAATCGGATTTTGTTACTTACAGATTTTGAACCTTATACTTATCAGGCAATGCACTATGCGCTGCAACTTGCCCTCAAAATGCGAGCAACCCTCAATATCATAGATACTGCTTCTGACGCTTTCTTGTCCAATCAACTCAATATTTCCTATTTTGAATTTATCTCACAGTATAGTATTGGACTTTCTGATACGGTATCAGACTATTTTGAAAGTGTACAAAGTTTTTTTAGCAATGACGACTTAAAAAAAATCACTGTAGATTATCATACTGAAGTCAAATTCAAAACCGAACAAATAGAACTTTTGGTCAGACGAAAGGAGATTGATTTTATCATTTTAAGCTCCAAAGAAAAACTGGGTATTCGCAACATCTTTTTTAGAAATGAACTGGATACGCTCATTGCCCATGCTGCTTGTCCCATTTTGGTCGTTCCCAAACAAGCCCACTTTAATAAAGAAATTGCTCAATTGGTATTTGCCACCAACTTGATGAAAGAAGGAAAAAAAGCCATTCAATGGGGACATGATCTCGCCCAATTTTTGGAGATAGACTATACTTTTTTACATATCACCGATGAAAGGTCTCCCCAATATAAGCACCAAAAAACTGACTTTCAACTATTGGTCAATGAATTATTGGGAAGCGATGAGTTTAATTTTACCGAAATTCAAGATGACAATGTGTTGGCTGTTTTAAAGGAGTTTACACAAAAAAATCCCCATAGTATTTTGGCAATGTATAAAAAAGATAAATCGACTTTTGATAAATTACTCCACATTGATTTTGTCGAAAAAATGGCGTTTGCCGCCCACAGTCCTATCTTGATTTTTAGAGAAAACATGAATGCTTTGAGACGCAATTTACAGATGTGACACTTTTAGGATGGTGACTCTAAAGTTTGTCAAAAAAATCAAAATACTATGAAAAAAGTCTTACTAATTTTCACTTTATTTCTTTTCCACATTAGTCTAAATGCACAAGATGCGAATGACGTTCCCAACGAGGTTCCCAATATTGTAACAGACCGCCCTGGTCAATCGGATGCAGCGGTGACAGTTGGTGATGGCAATTTTCAAATTGAGACAGGTACACAGTTGAATATAGAAGGTAGTATTGAAAACTGGACAATTTTGGGTACACTTCTTAAATATGGAATTGGGAATAAGTTTGAGTTGCGAGTACTCAATAGTTTGAATCGAACGCCTGTTTTTTATGCAACAGGTCCTGACACTTACCAATTTCAAGCATCCGATTTAGAGTTGGGAATGAAGTACAATATTCTCAATCAATCATCCATTCAATTAGCAACCGTTGCACATCTTATTTTGCCACTAGGAACCACTAGTTCTGGAGATATAAATGATGTAGGATTTACAACAAAGTTATTGGCATCGGTGGGTCTAAATGATCGGCTGGGTGTTTCATCCAATCTGATATACAGCTATGGTGGTCAAGGCAATGGCGATTTGGGCTATACGCTGATTTTATCTGCCGCCCTCAATGACAAAGTGAGTTTCTTTTCTGAATTGTATGGAACGGCGGTGGATTTCAAAGACCTTTCATATAATTATGATATGGGATTTGCTTATCTTTTCTCTCCCACTTTTCAAGTGGATTTTTCTTTTGGATTTAATTTAGGAAAAGAAGCTCGTCTGCAAAGTGCTTCTAGTTATTATGCGTTGGGAGCCAGTTGGCGCATTGATAA
>JAHDBB010000328.1 GCA_020630635.1 Chitinophagales bacterium | reverse complement strand
TTATGATTTTTAGACTTCTTCTTTTATTTTTAGTGATTGCAGGTCTTTCTTATTTTACGCATAGACGGCTTAGTCGTTCTAAGAAAAAGCCATGTCATTACTGTGATGGGTTGGGGTATTGGAAAGGGACGAGGGGTGAACGCAATCATTGTAAGGTTTGTGATGGGACGGGTATCGCTCCATCTGTTTAGAAGATTTTTTTGTAGAACTTCATCCTAAAGAATGAAGTAAATAGTTTTGTATTTGATTTTGGCACTACGAAAAAAGTATGGGTTGATCTGTTTTTAAAGGTGTTTTGTGAATCCACCCTCTTTTATTCTCTCGCCAGCGGGAGACACAGTTCGTGCTTTTGAAATTTATTACAATTTCGCTGTAGTACCATTTTTTTTAGAATTTTGAAATTAAAAATTAGAATTTAACAAGATATGGGTATTACGCTTTGTGTTGTGGGCTTGGGTTTGATTGGTGGTTCTTTGGCTATTGATCTTCAACGGTGTGCATTTGCGAGTCGGGTGATTGGGGTCGATAACAATGTAACGCATCAGGAAGAGGCTTTGAAATTGGGTTTGGTCGATGAGATTATGACATTGGATGAGGCTGTTTGGTTGGCAGACTTGGTTGTGTTGGCTATTCCTGTCAATGCTATTATTCAGACTTTGCCGAAGGTTTTGGACTTGGTGAGTAAAGATACGGTGGTGACGGATGTGGGTTCGACAAAATTCCCGATTGTAGATGTCATCAAATCTCATCCTAAACGAAGCCGCTATGTTCCTTCTCATCCAATGGCTGGTACAGAATATAGTGGTCCAAGTGCAGCTTTGAAAAACTTATTTCAGGAGAAAGTAAGTATTATTTGTGATAAGGAAAATAGTGATGAACAGGCAGTGGATTTGGTGGAGCGCATGTATCGGGCTTTGTATATGGACTTGTTGTATATGGGGGCGAAGGAACATGATGTTCATGCAGCTTATGTTTCGCATATTTCACACATTAGCTCTTTTGTGTTGGCGAATACGGTGTTGGAAAAGGAAAAAAGTACGAAGGCTATTTTTGATTTGGCGAGTGGTGGTTTTCAATCTACGGTGCGTTTGGCTAAGAGTTCGCCTGCGATGTGGACTCCTATTTTTTTGCAAAATTCGGCAAATTTGTTGGAGGTCTTGGATACGTATATTGAGCAAATGCAAGAGTTTCGGGATTTGATTGCGGATGGGGATCGGGAGGAGTTGCGGAAGCGGATGGAGGAAGCGAATCGGATACGGAAGGTGTTGGGGTGAAAGATCTATCAATTTAGTAGAGTGCATCCCAGATTGTCGCACTAGCAATTTTTCAGGGTGTTATTTGAGCATTTTCTGTGTATTTTGACTGTTCGTTTCCTTGTCTTCGCCAGACGGGCTTTCATTTTTCAGTCGCTCAAAATATCTGGGCGATCCCGAAATAAAATCTCGCTCAATCATACGTTCCGCCCACAAAGCCAACACCCCTCTACCAGTAATTGAGCATCGCCAACGCTTCTTTTCGGTTCTGATTTGATTTTGAAATTATTATACAATGAAAGTCAAAATTTTTAGTTTTATTACTACGAAATTCACGTTTTTTCAGGGAATATTCCTGAAAAATAGCCCCGATAGTAGCGGTATAAATGCAATAGCTTGGCAGACCACAAGTCGAAAAGACTTGCGGTAGAGCAAGGCTGCATTTATAAGAGCGGATAGCGGGACTTGCCATTACGACGAAGCACCCAACCATTCGCTCCTAAAAAAACAAATCTCTTAAAAAATCCTTCATTTACTCCTTTTGCTTCTCTTCTACTTCTTGAATGGGAAGTATTTCATTATTATTAATTGGCTTGGGAAGTGGTGGTGTGCCGCAAGGTTGAATATCGGCTGTAAATTGGGTGTTGATCGGAACATCAAAGTTGGGTAGTAAATCAATGTAATTGTTAGCGTGGAAAGTTACAGTATCCGTCGCATTTACATATCCATCTGAATATACATCGTTTTGTGCTTCATACAAACCTGCTGAAATCGGTCCAGATACGTATAAAGAGAAGGGACAATTATTAGGTGTCATACGAATACACAAATCAAAGGTGGTGCTTTCGGGAGGCGACTCAGTTGAAATCATTATGTAATAAGTATTTCCTGCTATGAGTGGTAAAGACAATAAGTCCAAATCATCTGTGTTATCATCATTAAATCTATAATCAACACAAGTTCCACCTGCATCTGGACAACCATTGTATATAGAAATACCCGTAAAAAAACTTGTTATATTCAACACTTCTATATCGACATCTATATTCGTAGAAGGTGTATATTCTATCACATAATCATCTCCTAATAAATAGTTAAGTAAACTACTTGCACCACATTCTCCAAAAGAATAATCATTTCCATAATTAGCTGTATTAACACCTGTCACACAAAAAGGAAAATCTGTATCTGTTAGTAAAACAGGAGATGCACAAGTTGTTCCTAAAGTATAGATACAACTGCTGTCATCAACAATAGCTGTTGCATCATAATTATCTGCATTGAGGTCTGTACATCCCATATTGGAACCAGTACAAAGTGATTGAAAAATAGTCAAACTTAAATCTAATGATTCTTCCAAATAAGCTCCTATGCCTCCACCGTCCATAATACCATTATCAGGATCTACATTCATGGCAATAACGCACCCTTCTACTTCCGAACCTGGATTATCAACATCCTCCACAACAGTAATCGAATAAGTTCCACCATTCCAGGCATCTCCATAAGAATCATACGCATTAAAGGTATAAGTGATAGCATTATCCAAACAGATATTATAAACAATAATGGCTGTATCACCATCTATATCAATAAGGGGGATTCCTATCGGTTCTCCACCTGGGGCTGGTCCTGTTGGTAAAGGCGTACTTGTAGGAGTCACACCAACAGGAGCAGGCGTTAAGCCCCAAGCCATTTCGTCAGAGTACATCGAAGTGGTTGGATCTATAATCAATTCTATCTCCACTTGACCAGGTCCACATTGTGCCAGTATTTCTTGATCCAATTGAGTAGTAAAAAAAATCAGCAGAAGTAATAGTAGTTTTTTCATTCGTAAAGGGTTTAGAAGTAATAAAATAGTAATTTTCTTTTTTTAGGAGCGAAGGTTGAGTTGCTTCGTCGTGACAGAAAGTCCCGCTATCCGTTCTTATAAATGTGCCAACGTTTTAGGTAGCCAGCGCATTACATTTATACCACTCCTATCGGGGCTAGTTGGAATAGTCTCGACTTCTACCAAAAGACCATATAAAACATATTTATCAATAAAGTTACAACTTTTTATTACAAAAACAAAAACCTCCTTGCTTATAAAAACAAGGAGGTTTTGATCTCTAAAAAATAAAGTTTGTTTACTTATTCTTTCTGCTTTTCTTCTACTTTTTCAACAGGCAATAACGCATCATCATTGACTGGTTTTGGAATGGGAGGTGTACCACAGGGCTGAATATTTGCGGTAAATTGGGTATTGATTGGAACATCAAAGTTGGGTAGTAAATCTATATAATTATCGGCGTGGAAAGTAACGGTATCCGTCGCATTTACAGCACCATCTGAATGCACATCATTTTCAGCTTCATACAAACCTCCTGAAATAGGCCCTGGAACATATAAAGAGAAAGGACATCCTAAATCACATCCAGGAATAATTGCCCAACAAATAGATGTAGCATTTGGTCTATTTACAGTACCATCTGAATTAAAATTAACAGTAAATGGTTGGGTTGGATCTAGATAAACAATCGTATCTATGACACCAGAAAAACGATAATCTTGTACTATACCATTTATATCGGTCCCTGCCACAAATATAGAATCACAACAAGTTTCTGTTTCTCCCATTACACTAATTCCAACACAATCTCCTGCAACTGCTAAAGCGGTTAAATCTACATTGGTTGTACAATTTAAATTGCCACCATAATTATCTGGCACAATCACACATTCTTCCATCGTAGAAGTCGGTGTATTACAAATATCATCACAAGGATTTGCCATCATTACAACTGAATCTATACAACCCATTGCACTATTGCTTTCTACATAAATTATCACAGGCAAATCTGCTGTGGCATAACTTCCATAACTAATAGGTATTCCACCAAAGCCAGTAGTATCTTGCATAGTTAAAGGTGCTGTCCCTATATTGTCAGAAATGGTATAAGAACCATCGGGGTCTGTTCCTGTAAAGCTTACATCTACTCCAAAGTTGCTTCCATCTAAACAAACGGCTGTTCCATCTACATTGTCTAAATCACAAACAATATCTATCACACATACTTCAAAATCACTGGTGGTAGTAGCTGCACTACTCCAAGTATAAATGCGGAAGTAATACGTATCTCCAACTGTTAATCCTGTCAAGTTGATAGGTGAATTGGGCGTATCTTGACAGCTTATTTGAGTTAAACTACCACAAGTACCCGAAAATACTTCTGTCACAATATCAGTGGTTCCTCCTGTATTGGTGATTTCTATGTCCTGTGCTGTTGTAGCTGCCACAAAAGAATACCAAACATCATCATTGGCTGTTCCTATACAACCAGGTTGAGATTCCGTTGAACAAGCGGTTGTTCCAACAGTTCCTGTACAAGACAAGCCAGTTGTTAGAGAAGTAGCTGTTGCACACTCATCATTGCTAGGTACAGATCCAAAACACGAACAATCAGGAGTCGTAACACTTGACGTTTGAGAGCAACCTAATGATCCCAAAGGCTGGCTATTGTCTGTAATGGTAATGGTGGTATCAGCAGGATAACTTGCCCATCCTAAATCGGTAGCTGTATTATATGTACCTGCTCCTGTCACCATCATAGAATTTACCCCGTCGCTAATGGTGTAACTATTGGATGTCCCTGTAAAAGTAACATCTATGCTATAATCGGTAGTGGATGTACAGACTCCTGCTAAGGATACATTGTTCAAATCGCAAGCAGGAGGCATTTGTTGGTCAAAGCACATATAAAACTCTCCTGTTAGATTGGTTGTTCCATATCCATCAACCATCACATAGTAAGTTGTTCCTGCTGTTGAAAGGAAAGAATATTCTGGTTGGAATGAAGAATCTCCTGGATCACCCACATCGTCTTGACTACAATCTATTTCGGTCAAAGTACCACAAGTTCCATCGGCGGACGCATAAACTGCAAACTCTAAGTCACTTTCATAGTTGTTGGTAATCGTATCCATCGTTGCTGGATTAATGGCTGATGGAAAAATAGTGGTCTGTCCTCCATTTCCTATAAAGCTGAACCAAACAGAGTTAAGACTTCCTCCATTAAAACAAGGGGGAAGCGTTGGTTCATTGGCATCATTGGCACTTCCTGTCGCACACACATTGCTCATTGGGCCATTGCATCCTACTGTTAGTGGTGTTGCTCCACTACAAAAATCGTTTGAAGCACCATTAAAGCAACTACAATCTACACTCGCTACTACAACAGAGTCTATGCAACCTGCTGCACTATTACTTTCTACATAGACGGTTACAGGTAAATCCGTTAAATTGTAAGAACCGTAAGCGGTAACCCCTGATGTATCTTGACCTGCAAGGGATGCTGTTCCTTGATTGTCAGAAATCGTATAAGAGCCATTTGCATCTGTTCCTGTAAAATCTATATCCAAATTAAACATATCTGGTCCTGTACAAACTGCATTGGCTGTTACATTATTTAGGTCGCAAACTAAAGAATTAATAACTAAATCAAATATAACACAAGTAGGAAAATCATCTCCTGAAATAATGATAAAATACTGTTGTCCTCCTGTCAATAATACAGGACCTGTGCTTACATCTGAATCATTTCCTGTAGCAGTAGCAATACAATTGGGACTGGCATCTGGACAAGCATCTAAAACGAAAATTCCAAAATCATCTAAGTTACTTAATGCTGTTAGATAAGTTAGTGAAATATCAATTGTTTCTGTCACGCTTGGTGTATAACTCAGTACATAGTCTTCTCCAGCAGAACTAAGACTGCCACATATATTATCATACGTATCACCAAATCCACAAGTAGTACCTCCATTCATTCCATTGGTTTCTATATAGGGTAAACTTGTAATAATGGCTGGGAAGGAACAATCTGCACCTGGCGCACAAGCAGTCGCAGCAGTGACCACCACTGAATCTATACAACCCATTGCACTGTTACTTTCTACATAAATGGTAACAGGTAAATTGGCAGTAGCATAGCTTCCATATCCTACGACTCCTGATGTATCTTGTCCTGCTAATGGTACAGTGCCTTGATCGTCAGAAACTGTGTAAGAACCATCTGGATCTGTTCCTGTAAAATTGACATCTACATTAAACATATCTGGTCCTGTACAAACAATACTGGCTGTTAGATTTGCCAAATCGCAAATATTTTCTGTGATGCATAGATCAAAACCTGTACTTTGAGGGGCGGGCCAAGTTGAAACGACTATGTAATAGGTTCTTCCTGCTGACAAATTAAGCGCAAATATGCTTAAATCTGCCGTACTAGGGCCATTCAAATCTCCGCCTACACAAATTGCTCCTGTATCTGGACAACCATCGTAAACAAATACTCCTGCATAGGTAGCTGTTATATTGAGTAAATCAATATCAACATTTATATTTGCGGAGGGCGTATATTCTATGACATAATCATCTCCTCCTAAATAATTGGCGGTGCTTGTTACACAGGCTCCTGCTGCTCCATCATAGTCATCTCCATAGTTGGCTGTATCTTCCCCTGTTGCACAGAAAGGTAAGTCTGCATCTGTTACTACCACAGGTAAGGCACAGGTTGAGCCTGGTAATTGTGCGAGTATAGCTCCATAAAAAAATATGGAGCATAAAGCGAATAGGAATAATAGTTTTTTCATTGTGAAATCACGGTTTTATTATGAAGTTTTTTAGTCTCTTTTGAAAAGCTACTACATTCATTTATGTATCTTGATAAATTTAAAAAAATTATCATTAATAAAAGAACGTAGATGTAAAAAATTGTAAAAGTGTTCTTGTAAATGTAAAATGAGATACTATATTTTTACACAATTTTCTAAATCTACTTACTAAGTGAAGCAACAAAAATAAGTTATTCCATTTGACATCGACATTTTCCGATTCTTTTCGTCAAAAATACTCGTCTTAGCCCTGCTATGACTGTGTTTTTTTCCTTAATAATCAAAAAATCTCTTAGTCCC
>JAHDBB010000327.1:4388-7209 GCA_020630635.1 Chitinophagales bacterium | reverse complement strand
TTTATGCTCGAACAACTCTGTCAACAAACCATCGCTGTCGTCCAAGAAGTCGGCACATTTATACAAGCCCAAAAAGATAAAGTCCAATCGACTGACATCATCCGAAAAGATAAAAACGATTTGGTCAGCTATGTCGATAAAGAATCCGAAAAACGCCTGATCGAAAAACTCCAACCTCTTTTACCCGACAGCAGCTTTTTAGTAGAAGAAGGAACCGTCGCCCGCACTTCCAATGAATACGAATGGATCATTGACCCTTTAGACGGAACCACCAACTTTTTACATGGAATCCCGCCCTATGCCATCAGTGTCGGATTAAGTCACTTGGGCAAAATGGTGATGGGAGTCGTTTTAGAACTCAATAGCAATGAATGCTTCTATGCTTGGAAAGACGGCGGAGCCTATCTCAACGAAAATAAAATAGTGGTATCAACTACACCCACCCTAGCGGATAGCGTCGTTTCGACAGGCTTCCCTTACAAAGATTTTACCTTTCTACCTCAATACACTGCTTTACTCCAACACTTGATGCAAAACGTCCAAGCGATGAGACGACATGGAGCTGCTTCGATAGACTTATGCTATGTCGCTTGTGGACGATTCGATGCCTTTTTTGAGTTCAACTTAGCTGCGTGGGACGTAGCCGCAGCTTCCTTCATCATCCAAGAAGCAGGCGGACAAGTCCAAGACGTAAAAGGTACAAACGATTATATTTTCGGCAAATCCATCATCGCTTCCAACGGTAACATACAAGCCCCTTTTTTAGCAACCATCCAAGAATATATGGGAGACTTTGTACCCTCTTCTTAAAAATCGTGGCTAGAACCGCATTCGTGTATTCGAGGCAAACAAAAATTCCAAATAGAACCGCATTCGTGTATTTATGGCGAGAAAATCATCAAATAGGCGGGTTGTAATAAGAAATTCATTCCTTTTCAGACCTCCATCACTCAATCATCATCAAAATAAGTCTTGGATATTTTAATTGTTGAGATGAAATATTCTCGTTTTTTATCTGATTAGAACCTTACTGAGCGAGGGAATTTATTCCCTTGCCGATACAAGATGAGTTGATATAAGTCTAATTATTCAATTGAAGGATAAATGATGGTATAAAGAAAACCCATCACAAAGTCCGATACTTCACACCTTCTTGATACTCTCCTAATATACGCAAATCCGATAAATGCGTTTGTATGTTTTCCAATGCCGTTTTGTAATGATCGACTTCCTCAAAAGTCAAATCCACTAAAAAAGAATACTCCCACTCTCGACCAATGACGGGCATCGACTGTATCTTCGTTAGATTCATTTTTGCCTCTGCTAGCAAACCCAAAACCTTTGCCAAACTGCCACTTTCATGCGACAACTTAAAACACAAAGAGGCTTTGTTGAAAGCAGGTGATGTAGATAGGAGAGAGGCTTTGTTTTGTAGGATGAGGAAGCGGGTAAAATTGCGATGGTTGGTTTCGATGCCTTTGTCTAAGACGGCTAGTTGGTAGCGTTCAGCGGCTAACTTGCTGGCGATGACAGCGACGGTTTTATCTGGGCTTTCGGCAAGTAACTTGGCACTTAAAGCGGTATCTTTGGTCTCGACTAAGTTGATGTGTGGGTACTTATCAAAATATTGTAGGCATTGTAAAATCGCCATTGGGTGTGAACGGACTTCTTGGATGACATCTAGATCGGTGAGTTCATTGCTCATCAAATGGTGTTCGATGCGTTGATAGACTTCGCCAATAATGGACATATTGGAAGCCATTAAAAGGGCATAGTTGGGTAAAATGCTGCCAGCGACGGTATTTTCGATAGCCATCACGCCCATCATTTTTTCATCTTTTTGAAAGTGATTGAACATGGCTCGAAAGGAATGACATTCGATGGGTTGAAGGGGATCTCGTTCTCCAAAGTATTTGAAGGCGGCTATCTCATGATAACAACCTTTGACTCCTTGTATGGCTACTTTTAACATGATTTGACTCTATTATTTTTCAAAAGAAGGCAAAGGTACGAAAAGAAAGGCAAAGAATAATAGAGACTTTTGTTAGTTTAAGATAAATTAAATATTTTGAGGATGTTTTGATTTTGAGAGGGAATCTTTACTTTTGTTGTACTTCACACAATAATCAGTTTTTACAAACACATTTTTTCAATCAGTATAGCTTTTTTTCTATTTTTTAATTGCTAATGATTCCTTGTTTTAAGGAGCAGTTACTAAAGGTGTTTTCCAAAGTAAACTAGACCCGATAGAAGTGGTATTCGTGTAGAAGCGTTGGCTTAAAAAAACGTTGGCAACACGAATAAGAACGGATAGCGGGGAGACCTGTTGCGATGAAAGATGAACCTTTCTCTCCTAAAAATAAAAAGACTAATCATTGGAATAAATATCATGTTTTATGAAAAAAATCTTACTCTGTACCCTTTTAGGAGTTTGTTCTTTGATGGGATTCGGACAAACCGAGTATGCCGATGTCATTTTAGATGCTTTCTTTGATGGATCAGCGATCCCAGCAGATGTCGAGTTTTCCAATACCGATTATACCCAATTTGATGATTTTTTTGGACAAGTAGCCGATGGAACCAGTTGTGAAGGATATTCGACTAGTCCCGATGTCGCATTGGGCAATAACGATATGTTTGTGTCACTTCCAACAGGTAGTTACATTACTTTTGGATTTACAGATAACTCCATTATTGATGCGCCTAATCAAAATGATATTTTTATTTTTGAAATTGGTGGAGCGAGTGAGTTGGCAGATATTTTTGTGAGTTCTGATGGAGTGAACTTTGTGTATTTGGCAACGATTGATGGAGGACAAGT
>JAHDBB010000327.1:0-4288 GCA_020630635.1 Chitinophagales bacterium | reverse complement strand
CAGCAACACAAGGACCTGAAGGAGTGGTTTGTATAGATGATTTACCTTTAAACTTAAATAATTTGGTCGAAGGTGATTCAGGAGGAACTTGGTCAGGTGAAGGAGTTGATGGAAATGCTTTTGGTATGTCTGGTTTATCAAGTGGTAGCTATGAGCTGATGTATGTCGTAGATGATCCTATTAGTATTTGTCCCAATGATACATCATTCGTAACTATTACGTTGGATGAATGCAATGCTTGCCCAGATGGAAATCCAGGAGACACTTGTGATGACAATGATCCTTGTACGATCAATGATGTATTGCAAGCAGACTGTTCTTGTGCAGGTACTTTCCAAGATGCGGATGATGATGGTGTTTGTGACGAGGATGATGTATGTCCAAACTTTGATGACAACTTAAATGGAACGGCTTGTGATGATGGCAATGCTTGTACGATCAATGATACCTATGTTGATTGTGAATGTGTGGGTACATTCCAAGATACAGATGGTGATGGCGTTTGTGATGAGGATGATATGTGTCCAGGCTTTGATGATAACTTAAATGGAACGGCTTGTGATGATGGCAATGCTTGTACGATCAATGATACCTATGTTGATTGTGAATGTGTGGGTACATTCCAAGATACAGATGGTGATGGCGTTTGTGATGAGGATGATATGTGTCCAGGTGGTCCAGAACCAGGAACGGCTTGTGATGATGGTGATCCTTGTACCATTGACGATATTATTTTAACAGATTGTTCTTGTGCAGGAACCTATCAAGATAGCGATGGTGATGGCGTTTGTGACAACGATGATGTCTGTCCAGATTTTGATGATGCTTTGATTGGAACGCCTTGTGATGATGGAAATATTTGTACGATTGATGACGTTTATACCGCTGACTGCGTTTGTGCGGGTACATTTGAAGACACCGATGGAGATGGCATTTGTGATGAAGAAGATAGTTGTCCTGAATTGGATAATGCTTTGATTGGAACGGCTTGTGATGATGGAAATCCCGATACCGAAGACGACCTTTATACTGCCGATTGTATGTGTATTGGAACACCGATTTGTATGGGCGAATTACCAGATTTACCACTAGGAAGACAAGGCGCATTGAGTGCTGCCAATACAGAAGTCCCTCAAGACGGAACAGAAATTTATACTTGGTATGAAGTAGGAAGCCCTACGCCAGTAGCGACGATTATTGGCAACCCTTATTATTCTCCAAGTGTTTTAGGAACGTACTATGTAGTCGTCACTCATCCCGATTACGATTGCTTCCAAACATTGGGACCACGCACCATTACAGAATTAAATGGTTGTTGCGAATTAGACGATGAATAAATAATTGAAGAAAATAAATACTCAAAAAAGCCATTTGACCTTGTGTTGAATGGCTTTTTTTATAATGGTGAATGAGGAATTTAAATGCCGTTTGTTTGGTGATTTTTATTTTTTAGGAGCGCAAGGTTCGTTGCTTCGTCGTGTTGGAAAGTCCCGCTATCCGTTCCTATGAATGCAGCCTCACCACAACCCACGCCAACGCTCGTGCATTCATACCACTTCTATCGGGGCTAGTTGGTTAAGGTCTGAACTTCTTAGTAATGAAAACGGGACGAAAGTGACGATGTGACGTGAGGGGACGAATATTTTTATTAATCGACTTGTCTTTGAATCAAAAATAAAATGTCCTGTTGTCCCCAAAATCAAGAACTGAACCATGTCTCCCGCTGGTGGGAGATGTCCAAAGGACAGAGGGTGGACACGAAAAGAACCAAAACGTCCCATCATTATAAGCTCATAACTCGCTTTCTCGTTCACAATTATCGACCATCGACCATCGACTATTTCTTCCGCCCACTCCGTTTCTTCGCCTTTTTATTTTTGACCTTCCGCTTCCAAGAACCACCCAAATTGACCTTTGTATTCTTCTCCAACTTTTCGTGAAAAGCCCCTTTAGAATCTTTCAACGAATGCGACCTCAAATAATTTTTATCACCACCCATTTTAGGTTTTTCCTCCTCAATCATCTCCGTCGAAATCTCCAAATGTTCAGGTAAAGGTACAAGCTCAATCGTCTTTTTCATCAATTCTTCAATAGCCATTTGTAGTTCTTCTTCAGCATTGGATACAAACATAAGGGCTTCTCCACGTTTATCTGCTCGACCCGTTCTGCCAATTCGGTGGATATAATCTGATGGCTCTTGTGGAGCATCAAAGTTGACCACATGCGACACCTCCGCAATATCCAGCCCCCTCGCAATAATATCCGTTGCAATCAAAACCCGATATACATTTTCTTGAAATTTAGTAACGGTATTAAAACGATAGTTTTGGGATTTATTGGAGTGAATAATGCCGACTTTTTCTATAAACTTGGGAGACAACCACTCATAGAGTTTATCAGCGATGCGTTTACTATCGACAAACACCAAGACCTTATTCATCGTTTCATCTTCATGGAGCAACAACTCCAATAAATTGGCTTTGGTATAAAAGTTGGGAACATGATAAACGGCTTGATTGATTTGTTCTAAGGGTGTACCATGTGGAGCGATTTCGATTTTGATCGTTTGATTGAAAAAAGTATCAATCAAGTTTTCGACATCTTCTGTTAAGGTCGCAGAAAACATCAAGTTTTGTCGGCGAGCAGGAAGCAAATCAAATACATTCATCAATTGAGGACGAAACCCTAAGTTCAACATCTCATCTACTTCATCAATAACCAATTTTTTGACATTCTTCATCCGCAAGGTTCCTGACATCACCAAATCCACCAATCGTCCAGGCGTGGCGACCAAAATATCTAAACCTTGATAAACGACTTGTTTTTGCGTGCGGATATTGGTTCCTCCATAAACGCCAGCGACTCGAACACTCATATAAGTCGTCAGTTTTTCGACATCTTGAACGACTTGCTTGACCAATTCCCTTGTTGGAACCACAATCAAAATACGAGGATGTCGCTCTTTTGAAAACTTAAGATCTCGTAATAAAGGCAATAAATACGCAAAGGTTTTACCCGTTCCTGTTTGGGCAACACCGACTATATCTTTACCCGATGCAATGACAGGTAAGGCTTCCTTTTGTATTGGCGTAGGATGTACAAAGCCTAAGTCATCTAAAGCATTGAGTAAAAACTTATTTAATTTTAAATCGTTGAAAGTCATTTTCTAATTATTTGTTTACTTATTTTGATGAAGGTTGAGACCTTGCAAAATAGCCCCGATAGGAGCGGTATAAATGCAATGCGTTGGCTTCCTAAAACGTTGGCGCATTTATAAGAGCGGATAGCGGGACTTTCCATTGCGACGAAGCATCCAAACTTTCGCTCCTAATAAAAATACACGAATTAAACCGCATTTATAATTCACCATTATTAAAACCCTTCGCTCCTAAAACATAAAAAATCCTACAACCTAAACTAAAGAAAGATTGTAGGATAAAAAGGTGTCATTTTCTTTTACTTAGAATATTCGTAAACGCATTCGACAAAGTTTTTCCAAAGAATCTTGTCACCATATTTCTTCATGATTTCTTCATTGTCTCCAAACATTTTTTTGAACATATCCGTCTTTTCAAAATCCTTGCGCTGTAACTTAAAAGCTGTTTTGCCATCAAGACTTACATAATAAGACTTGTCGTCACCACCAGCCAATTTTACACCAGCCACTCCAAAAGAAGCCGTTTCCGCTGCAAAAGGATCATGATAAATGCGAATCTTGTCAGCAAAATCTGGATTGAGTAATTGTAAAATCAAAGTACGCTTTTTCTTTTTGAGTTGAACCTCCATTTTTTCAAAGTAGGCATAACCATCATTCATAAAATGTCTATCAATGTCTTTGCTATTCCATTGAGTGGCATCACTAGAAAATTCCATCTCCTTAGCCAGTTTTCCCAAACCACTTTCTGGCAAATACATGTGGCTAATCTTGTCGGTTTCCAGAACCATTTTTTTACCATCTTCTGTTTTGATCTTGACCTCTTCAATTAAGCCTTTTTTGCGATCTAACTTTTTGATGCTTCCTTTAATCTCTTTGCCATCTTCCATATGAATATGAGAGGTCTTTTTATGAGAAATCATCTCAAATGGAGAAACCAATGTTTGGGCAAACGCAAAGTTAGCAAACATCAATCCGATGAGGGATAAAAACGATAATTTTTTCAGTAATTTCATTTGATTAGTTTTTGTGTAATGATGAAAACAGAACAGTTAATCATTACTTGTTATAAAATAAATGGGTGAATTATGCTATAAACAAATTGACTTCTTGAATGTATTTATCTACTAAGTA
>JAHDBB010000326.1 GCA_020630635.1 Chitinophagales bacterium | reverse complement strand
GAACGGATAGCGGGACTTTCTATGACGATGAAAGATGAACCCTTCGCTCCTAGCCAAAATTGGAATAGGATTTTTAGGATGAATTCGTGATTAATAGGATTTCTGTTAGATACTTAAATTCACAAAATGAACCACAACTATGGACTAATATAAAAAACCAAAAACCAGAAAAATTATGACTCCTTTTGTTGCTGAAATTGTTGGCACATTTGTTTTAATGCTCTTGGGTTGTGGAGTAGTCGCCAATGTGGTACTCGACAAAACCAAAGGCAATAATGGCGGATGGCTATTAATCAACTTTGCTTGGGGCTTGTCAGTCTATGCAGCCGTAGTCGTGGCAGGACCGTACAGCGGCGCACATCTCAACCCTGCCGTCACTATCGGTCTCGCTGTCGCTGGAAAATTTGCATGGAGTTCTGTCGCTCCTTATCTTATCGCACAAATCATCGGAGCTGCTTTGGGAACTACCTTAATGACCTTGATGTATCGAGATCATTACTTGGCAACCGACGACTTAGATGCAAAACTGGCGACCTTCGGAACAGGCGCAGAAATCCGCAATCCTTTCCCTAATTTTTTATCAGAGTTGTTAGGAACTTTTGTCTTGTTATTGGGTGTATTTTATATCAATGACATGAGTTTTTCTGCCAATAATATCAATGATGTCAAAGTCGGTTTGGGATCAGTTGGAGCCTTGCCCGTTGCCTTATTTGTGACCGTTATTGGAATGTCCTTAGGTGGAACGACAGGTTATGCCATCAATCCAACACGAGACTTTATCCCTCGACTGTTGCATGGCATTTTGCCTATCGGAAAACGACGAGATAGCGACTGGGGATATGCTTGGGTTCCTATATTGGGACCATTGGCAGGAGCCGTTTTAGCCGCTTTATTATTTTTGGCACTGTCATAATCTATAAAACCACTCCATGTCTCAAATCCCTAGAACGTACAACCTACCCGCAGCGATTTCATTTGTTATTGCCACGATGGTCGGAACAGGCGTTTTTACCTCATTGGGTTATCAATTAGATAGTACAGATAGCTTTTTCTCCATTATGTTGCTTTGGACATTGGGTGGAGTTGCTGCATTTACAGGTGCATTAAGCTATGTTGCTTTGGCAATGCGAATGCCTCGTTCTGGTGGTGAATACCATTTTTTCAGTCGTATTTATGGACCAGCTTTAGCCTATGTCGCTGGCTTATTGACTGTCGTAGTGGGATTTGCTGCGCCCATCGCTGCTTCTGCGATGGCATTTGAAAAGTACGCCAATAATATCTTTACAGTACCCGAAAAACTTTGGAGTGTTTTACTGGTTTCATTGGTTGCATTTATTCATCTCTTTGATGTCAAAAAGGGAGGTGATTTTAATGTAATTACAACAGCGATCAAGATACTTCTTATTTTAGTTTTTATTGTAGCAGGGCTTTTATATAGCAATCCACAAGCTCTTGGATTTATGCCTCAAACGAGAGATTTAGACTTGATGTTGAGTAGTGGCTTTGGGGTTTCATTGGTTTATGTCACCTATGCTTATACGGGTTGGAATGCGGCTATCTATGTATTGGATGAAATCAAGAATCCTAAACGCAATATTCCTTTAGCTATTTTATTTGGAACAGGAATTGTGACTGTCATTTATTTATTGCTGCACTTTGTGTTTTTATATACGACTCCGATGGAAGCGATGGTGGGAAAAACAGATGTCGCTTATGAGCCTGGTAAAAATATTTTTGGAACGACTGGTGCTAAGTGGATCAGTGCTATTATTGCTATTGGTTTGATTCCGAATGTAAGTTCGATGATTGTATCAAGTTCGAGAGTGGTGAGGCGAATGGGCGAAGATTATCGGATTTTATCAATCTTCCAACGCACCAATAAAAATGCTTCCCCTTACTTGGCTTTACTGTTGATGGGTGGCTTATCCTTACTTTTTGTTTTGGTCTCTACCTTTAAAGAGACGGTCGAATATGCAGGATTTATTTTGAGTTTCTTTGGTTTGTTTACGGTCTTGGGATTGTTTATTCATCATCACCGTCATCCAGAAATTGAGATGCCTTTTGGTCGTTGGTTTTTTCCGATTGTTCCCATCATTTATATCCTTATCAAAGTGTTGATTATTACGTATCTTATTTGGGATGATCCCAATCGTATTTGGCATGGTGCGCTGACTTTTGGGATTGCGTTTGTACTATATTGGGTGAGTGGGAAAAGTACAAACAAGTAATTTCTTTAGCTGGTAAAAAAAGGTACAACCCTCAACGAACTAGCCCCGATAGTATTGGTACAAATGCAATGCGCTGGCTGCCTAAAACGTTGGCGCATTTGTAAGAACGGATAGCGGGACTTTCCATTACGACGAAGCACCAAACCATTCGCTCCTCTAAAAGAAAAATCCTTTACTTCATTCTTTAGGATGAAGACTCGCTACTCAAAAATACTGCCCCAATCCAATCACGATTCCATGATGTCGAATGTCCTCTAAATTCACTCCAAAGTCAATCCTAAAAACGGCATTATAAATACGTTTGTGGATAAAACGCAATCCGCCTCCACCAAAGACTAAGATATTATCCATCGCCCCTTCGGTAATCCAAGCCCGTCCAGTCGTCCGCCAAAAACCAGCATCCACAAAGCCGACACCTTGCACCGCCAACGTATCGGTTTCCCAAATACTGTAACGCCCTTCTATATTCAAAGAAGTCATCCCTGTCGCCCTCGCAATACGATTGCCACTTCCCCGTAAATTGACATGGCTATCTACCACATAAGCCGCAAAAGGACTATTATTATTGGTCGAAATACCGATAACATTACGAACAGCAATATTAACCTTCGGAGAAATGCGTTTATACCATCTAAAATCATTGGTGACAATGTGAAATAAATCAGGAAGACCTTCTGTCCCAACCACTTGATACGATATATCATTGATATAGCCAGAACGATAAAAGAAGAAATAATCCATTTGTCTAAGGCTGTATTGTAAACGCCCCAAACCTTTGAGCAAACTCACTTGATTGGGTCCAGGAAGTTGTATTTCTTCTGCATTGCGCTTCTCATATTTTTCTTGAAAGATGCTTCCTGCAACCTCTAAACGCTGATTCAATGTCAAATCATAAATTATACCCAATTGAAGACTATTGTTATCATAATTGTATTGGACCGTTTGTTCATCGAAGTAAAGCGGTTCTTGGGAGGACCATTTCAAAATATTGCCACTAATGCCCCAAGCACTTCCTTTGATATTGGGAACCCGTGCTTGAAATAAAAAACTGTGTCGTCGATTGTATTGATAAAAGCCACTCAACTCAATGCCTTTCCCAAAGCTATTGACATCCATTGCGCCTACTTTGACCCACTCATTTTGTGGCACAATCCCAAAGTTAAAAATCGGTAAAAGCGTTTTGACTTCTTTGCAAATAAAGGTGATGATGCGTTTATCTTTCGTCTTTTCTTTGACCTTATATTGCACATCCGAAAAGGCATTGAGGTTCCGCAATTGACAAGCATCTGCCTCCAATTGGATCGAATCTAACGTCTCTCCTATACTGGTTTTAATAAATCGTTGAAGATAATCTTTTTCGGTCTTTTTTAATCCTTCAAACTCTATCGCTTGTATCGTAGGATTTTGAGCATTGACCGAAGCCATAGAAAGAAAAAGTGCCATCATTGTTACATAAAACAAGGTTGGCACATGTAGGATTTTATATTTTTTCAGTACATCCAAAACAATGATTTTGATCAACAATAGATGTTATATATAACGCAAGTCAGGGCTATAGTTTTCTGGATTTTTGGCTTTAAATTGTGAATAAAACTCCATAATCTCTCTCATATCTTTTTCCATATCAGATGGATGGATGATTTTTCCCACGCCACATTTTTTCAGATCATAATCCGCATAGCTCAACGCAATCGGTACATTTGCACCTTTAGCGATATGATAAAAACCAGTCTTCCACTTTTCTCTTCGACTGCGAGAACCTTCAGGAGTCACCAACATGCAAAACTCATCGTACTTGGAAAATAAATCGACCATCGCAGCCACCGTACTTTCTCGTTTAGACATGCCATCTTTAGGACTTCGATCTATTCCTATAGCTCCCATCGGTTTCATAACCAAGTTGGTTGGAAAGCGCATCCACTCTTGTTTAATCGTAAATCGTATAGGTACTTTCATTTCATCGAAGGCTCCCATCGCATATACGAAATCCCAATTGGAGGTATGTGGTGCAGCCGTCACAACAGAACGTCGATAATCGGCTACAGGAACGGTATAATCAAATTCCCATCCCTGCATTTTATAAATCGCTTTAAATATTTTATATAAGAACATATTTTTACCCTATTACTATTTATTTTTAGGAGCGAATAGATATTTGCTTCGTCGTTACAGAAAGTCCCGCTATCCGTTCCTATGAATACAGCCTCGCTCTACCGCAAGTCTTTTCGACTTGTGGCCCAAGTCATTGCATTCATACCACTACTATCGGGGCTAGTTCGTTGAGGTCAGAACCTACTATAATTGAACCACTTTAGAATTTTGAAATTAAAATTTAAAATTTAATTCATTCGGGGCTAGTTCGTTGAGATCTTTACCAATGGTTTCTGAACCACTTTAGAATTTTTGAAATTAAAATTTAGAATTTCCCAAGCTATCCTTTCTTCTTTGCTTTATTGGCTTTTTGCATAGGATTGCCACTATTATTACTTCTTCGGCTACGTTGTTTGAATAACTCAAAACGAGTCGGTTGTGACTGGGGAGGCCAAAAGTTGTTATTCGTATCCGTATCGGCTGTTTCCAAGTAAGGATCAAGCGTCACTTTCTTTAGCTCTTTATCAAAGTAAAAAATCTTACTAACTTTGTCATGTTGAATCTTCCAAATTTCGGCAGGAATGTGTTGTAGTTCCTTTGATCCATCGGTAAATTCAAACTCTAAAATCAAGGGCATTACCAAACCTCCATGATTACTAAACGTTAACTCATAGTAATTGTAGTCAGTTTTTAAAAATTCTTTTTCTTCATCACTCAATGAGGCTAAGTACTTATCGTATTTTTCTCTATCTAGAACGGAAACTTCGTAAGGGTCGTATTTATTGTAGAAATCTAATAACGAATTGTCTTTTTCAGCAAAGGTTTGTTCGATCTCTGTTTTATTTCGGATGTCACCGATAAACTCCCTTTGATTTGCTTCCTCCTTTGCTAAAGGTTTTTCGACATCGGGGTCTTTCGTATCTATCTTAAACCATTGAACATCGTCTATGCTTATATCTACGTGGTCGTTGGTATAAAACCAGCCTCTCCAAAACCAGTCTAAGTCCACACCTGATGCATCTTCCATCGTACGGAAAAAGTCCGCAGGTGATGGGTGTTTAAACATCCAACGTTGTGAATACTCTTTGAAAGCATAATCAAATAATTCTCGCCCCATAATCGTCTCTCTCAAAATATTCAAAGCGGTGGCAGGTTTTCCATAGGCATTGTTTCCAAATTGATGGATAGATTCGGAATTGGTCATAATGGGTGAAATACGGCTTTTGTCGCCTTTCATATAGTTGGTGATTTTATACGCTGGTCCTCGTCTTGAAGGATAGTTGCGCTCCCACTCTTGTTCGGTAAGGTACTGTACAAAAGTATTTAAACCCTCGTCCATCCACGTCCATTGTCGTTCATCTGAATTGACAATCATCGGGAAGTAGTTGTGTCCCACTTCGTGAATAATCACACCGATCATTCCATACTTGGTACGCTTAGAGTAGGTTCCATCTTTTTCTGGACGACCATAGTTGAAACAAATCATCGGATACTCCATCCCTTGCCACTTTGAATGGATGGATTGTGCGACAGGATAAGGATAATCAAATGTATATTTTGAGTACACATCTAAGGTGTGGGCAACTGCTTTCGTCGAATATTGTTCCCAAAGTGGGTTTCCTTCTTTTGGATAGAAAGACATCGCCATAACGGTGCGGTCTCCAAATGGTACGCCCATCGCATCCCATATAAACTTACGGGAACTTGCAAAACCAAAGTCTCGTACATTTTCGGCTTTGAAAGTCCATGTGTTCTTTTTACTTGCTTTCTTTTTTTCTTTTTTCTCTGCCTCTTTTTGACTGACAATGATAACAGGTTCATCGGCTGTTTTTGCCTCCTCTAAAAGATCTATTTGCTTTTTGCTTAGAACGTCTTTAGGGTTTTGGAGTTCACCTGTAGAAGAAACCACATGATCGGAAGGTACAGTAATACTCACTTCATAGTCTCCAAAAACCAATGCAAACTCTCCTCGTCCTAAAAACTGCTTATTTTGCCATCCTTCGACCTCGTTATATACACACATACGAGGGTAAAATTGAGCGATGACATATAGATAGTTATCGTCTTCTTCAAAATATTCGTAGCCAGAACGACCTCCTATTTCGACATAGTTGTTGATGTTGTACCACCACTTTATACTGAAGGTCGTTGTTCCATTGGGTTTTAAGACTTCGGGTAAATCTATACGCATCATGGTTTTATTGATGGTATAGTCTAAGTCATTCCCGTCTTGGTCTTTGACATGTTCTACCTTGAATCCACCATCAAAGTCATTGTGTAGTCGCTTGATCGAGCGAAAACTCATCTTTTCATCTTTGATGCTATTGGTTTGTATCTTATGAGAATCAGAATCTTTTGCTCGGACATTTTGATCCAATTGTACCCACAGATATTTTAATTCATCGGGTGAATTATTGGTGTAGGTGATGGTCTCGTCTCCGTATAATTTTTGTTCTTTGTCGTCAATCTCAATAGACATTTTGTAGTCGGCTTGTTGTTGCCAATACATGTGTCCTGGTGCGCCTGATGCTGTTCGATAGACATTGGGCGTTGGGAGTTCTTGTCCCAATTGACGGAACTTATTTTGATTGGTGTTTTCTTGTGCTTTGACTGTAAATGTCAATAGTAATAGAATAATTAGGCTTATGGTCTTTTTCATACGTGAATGTTTTTGATGTTTTGGGTGACGGGTGACAAGTGACGGGTGACAAGTTTTTTTATCAAAGACAAATTATTTTGCTTTACAAAATAATGTCCCTTCGTCCCAACATGTAAAAAATGAACAATTCGTCCCTTTACGTCACTTTTCCAGTCACTAAGAAGTCCTTTCCTTAACCAACTAGACCCGATAGTAGTGGTATCACCAACGAGGATTGGCTTTAGACCACCAGTCGA